>CAMWUW010000009.1 GCA_947177525.1 uncultured Bacteroidales bacterium
CGCATTTGCAGAATTTTCCAACGGATTTGTGGAGCTTCCGTTTGCTTCAATGATCATAAGTGCAGTTGCAGCTGTACTTCTTCCCGCCTTTTCGAGAGAAGCCGCATCCGGAACCCCTGAAGGAAAGGCTGAAATCCTGAGATTATGGAGGTCGTCTTTTCTGAAGTCTGCTCAGATTATATACCCTCTTGCCATATTCGCCTGCTTTTTTGCAGGCCCTGTAATCTGCATCCTGTATGGTGAGCAATATTCCGGCTCTGTCATATATTTCCGGATAGTTCTGGCGGTAAATCTGCTCAGGGTAGTCCCTTTTGCCCCTGTCATGCTTGCACTGGACAAGGTCCGGGCATATTCCAATGCAACCCTTGTCTGTGCCCTTGCGGCAATCGGACTGGATTCCTTGTATGTGCATTTCTTCAGCATGGCATGGGGAATTGCCGTAATTCAATGCATTGCCTTTGCCGTATATGTCATATTGCTCCTGAGAGAAATTTCTGCCGCCCTTGGTGTCCGCATGCGTGAGCTTGTCCCATGGAAACCTGTTCTTATGACGGCACTCATATCGTCAATTTCGTGTGCCATGGCCTTTGCTGCGGACTTCATGCTGGGCTGCCTGCCCCCTGTTCTGCGCCTTGCTGCGGACTTCGGGATTTTTGCTGCGGTCTTCCTGCTCCTTTCACCTTTTGCCGGAATCAATTTCCGGGAGGGGTTCAAAAAGTTGTTCGGAAAAGAAATTATGCCTAACTTGCCGACAACAAAATGAACCGACGGCTTTGTGCAGTGTCATGCCGGAGCATTTGTTTATGGTACAATTTAATATGATATGAAAAGAATAATAGAATGCGTGCCCAATTTCAGCGAAGGGCGCAACATGGAAATCATCAATGCAATCGTGGATGCGATACGCAATGGCGGACAGTCGGCCGTATGTGCCGATCCGGGAGTGAAAGTGCTCGATGTGGACCCGGGAGAGGCGACCAACCGCACCGTGGTCACTTTTGTCGGAAGTCCTGAAGCTGTTGTTGAGGCTGCATTCCAGGGGGTGAAATGTGCCGGAGAACTTATAGATATGCGACATCACCATGGTGCACATCCGCGCTCTGGTGCTACGGATGTGCTTCCTCTTATACCTATTTCCGGAATCACACTTCAAGAATGCGCTGAACTGGCAAGAAAGCTGGCTGAGCGCATTTTTTGTGAACTGGGCATTCCGTGCTACTGCTACGAGGCCGCTGCGTACAGGCCTGAGAGAAAAAATCTTGCAGTCTGCCGTGCCGGAGAATATGAGGCCTTGCCTGAAAAGACCGTAGACCCGGCAAGACGTCCGGATTTCGGACCGGACCATTTCACAGAAAAAGCCGCACAGTCCGGTGCAACCAATGTCGGGGCAAGGGATTTTCTTATAGCGGTAAACTTCAATCTCAACACGACTTCTACACGCCGCGCCAATGCCGTGGCCTTCGATGTCCGTGAGAAAGGACGCCCAAAGCGTGAGGGCAATCCGATAACAGGCAAAATCGTAAAGGATGCAGAAGGCAATACAGTGATGATTCCGGGCACTCTGAAAGGATGCAAGGCGATTGGCTGGTATATAGACGAATACGGTATTGCCCAGGTGTCCATGAACATAACTGACATTAATGCAACTCCGCTTCATGTAGCCTTTGATGAAGTCTGCAGGGCTGCCCAGGCACGCGGACTGAGGGTGACGGGAACTGAGATTGTCGGACTGGTTCCAAAGCGTACGCTAATGGAGGCCGGAAGATATTTCCTTGGCAAACAGAGCCGTTCATCCGGAATTTCTGAGGAGGAAATCATGAAAATAGCTGTCAAGTCAATGGGACTTGACGATCTCAAGCCTTTCAATCCGAAAGAAAAAGTCATTGAGTATCTGATTGAGGATGAGAATGAAGCGGCGGCAAGGGAAAAACTTGTCCGTATGACATGCAAAGACTTTGCTGATGAGACCGCGTCCGAGTCTCCGGCTCCTGGCGGCGGTTCAATATCCGCCTATATGGGAGCACTCGGGGCTGCCCTTGGAACAATGGTGGCCAACCTCTCTGCCCACAAGCCTGGATGGGACGGACGCTGGAAAGAGTTTTCTGACCGGGCAGAACAGGGACAGGCTTCAATGAAGGCACTTCTGGCTCTTGTTGATGAAGACACGGCGGCATTCAACAGGATTATGGCCGCCCTCGGTATGCCGAAAGGTTCCGAGGACGAGAAAAAGGCCAGGGAAGACGCATTGGAGGCCGCGACCCTGTATGCGACAGAAGTGCCTCTCAAGACAATGGAGACTGCTCTGGGCTGCTATGCCCTTCTGGAGGCGATGGCCCTGGAAGGCAATCCTAATTCGGTGTCTGATGCCGGTGTGGGAGTGTTGGCTGCAACGGCAGCTGTCCGTGGCGCGCATCTCAATGTGAAGATAAATGCCTCCGGACTCAAGGACCGTGATAAGGCACAGGAACTCCTTGCCAAGGCTGAAAGAATTGAAAAGGAGGCCCTTGCATTGGAGGAGGCAATTCTCGTGACTGTCAATTCAAAGATTTAGACAGCTTCTTCTGCCTCTTCCGCTCATTCCGCCGAAGTGCGGCAGAACAATAAATACAATAACCCCAAAAGTAATGACCGATGACTTTTAAAGAAGAAATATTGGCCGGAATACCGGAAAATCTGCCGGCTCAGAAAGAATATGACCACGATATAAACCATGCTCCCAGGCGCAAGGATATCCTCAGCGCAGACGAGAAGGTGCTTGCCGTAAAAAATGCCCTGAGATATTTTCCTGCAAGACACCACGGGGAGCTTGCTGAAGAATTTGCGCGTGAACTTCATGAATACGGACGCATATATATGTACAGATTCCGTCCGGACTATGGAATGTATGCCCGCCCGCTGGATGAGTATCCTGCAAAATCAAGGCAGGCCGCAGCAATCATGGCGATGATACAGAATAATCTTGACCCACGTGTGGCGCAGCATCCGCATGAACTCATCACATACGGCGGCAATGGTGCGGTGTTCCAGAATTGGGCGCAGTACCGCCTTGTGATGCAGTATCTTGCTACAATGACAGACGAACAGACGCTCGTGATGTATTCCGGACATCCTCTCGGGCTTTTCCCGAGCCACAAGGATGCTCCGAGAGTGATTGTCACCAATGGAATGGTCATTCCTAATTATTCAAGCCAGGATGACTGGGAGCGTTTCAATGCCCTTGGAGTGTCACAGTACGGGCAGATGACAGCGGGTTCCTATATGTATATCGGACCTCAGGGAATAGTTCACGGCACGACGATTACCGTAATGAACGCGGCACGCAAGCAGCTGCAGGCCAAAGGAATGCCTGCCACACGTGAAAATATCGGAGGCATGCTTTTCGTGACGGCAGGACTTGGTGGCATGTCAGGTGCGCAGCCCAAGGCCGGTGTAATTTCCGGTGTTGTAAGCGTCATTGCGGAAATCAATCCTCTTGCGGCACGCAAAAGATATGAGCAGGGCTGGGTTGATGAGATACATGAGAGTCTTGACGAACTGATTCCACGCATCAGAAAGGCATGTGCAGACAAGGAGGCCGTTTCCCTTGCATATCAGGGCAATGTTGTGGACTTGTGGGAAAGGCTTGCTGACGAGGACATGCGCGTGGACCTCGGGTCTGACCAGACATCTCTCCACAATCCATGGGCCGGCGGCTATTATCCGGCAGGGTATACATACGAGGAATCCAAGGCCATGATGGCTGAGGAGCCTGAGAAATTCCGTGAATGTGTGCGCGCGTCTCTCCGTAGGCATGCGGCTGCAGTCAATCGTCTGGCTGACAGGGGAATGTATTTCTTTGACTATGGGAATGCCTTTTTGCTGGAGGCCTCGCGTGCAGGGGCGGACATTATGGCCGGTGACGGCAGGTTCCGCTATCCTTCATACGTCCAGGACATAATGGGACCTCTTTTCTTTGACTATGGCTTCGGCCCGTTCAGATGGGTGTGCATGTCACAGAATCCTGATGATCTTGCGAAGACAGATGCACTGGCGGTAAAGGTCCTGAGGGAGATTGCAAAGGATGCACCTGAGGAAATCCGCGGACAGATGAATGACAATATCCGCTGGATTGAGGAGGCAGCAAAGAATAATCTTGTGGTAGGTTCGCAGGCCCGTATCCTGTATGCAGACTGTGAAGGACGCACAAAGATTGCACTGGCTTTCAACGAGGCGATAAGAAAGGGGGAGATTACGGCTCCTGTTGTGCTGGGACGCGACCATCATGACGTGTCCGGAACAGATTCACCGTTCCGCGAGACTTCTAATATATATGACGGCTCTGCATTTACGGCTGACATGGCCGTCCACAATGTGATTGGAGACGGTTTCCGTGGAGCTACCTGGGTGTCAATCCACAATGGAGGCGGTGTCGGCTGGGGTGAAGTCATGAACGGCGGCTTCGGCATGGTTATAGACGGCACGCCGGATTCTGACAGGCATATCCGGGAAATGCTCCTGTGGGATGTGAACAACGGAATTGCGCGGCGCAGCTGGGCACGCAACGAAGGTGCCGTGAACGCCATAAAACGTGAGATGGAACGCACTCCGGGACTGAAGGTCACTTTGCCGAATATCGCTGATACCGGCCTCGTGAAGGCTGCATTTGAAAAATTGCAATAAAAATAAAAGAATATGACACATACTATATCATCCGGCAGGCTTACTGTAGCAAGAGTACATGAAATCATCCGAAACGGAGAGAAACTTGAGTTGGGAAAGGATGCACGGGAGGCTATAATCAAGTGCCGCAGCTACCTTGACACCAAGATGGAAGACATTGACCATCCTGTCTATGGGGTAACCACAGGATTCGGCTCCCTTTGCAACATTACCGTTCCGGCCGAAGACCTTTCCAGGCTTCAGCACAATCTTGTGATGTCGCATGCATGCGGAACAGGCGAGAAGGTCCGTCCTGAAATCGTGCGCCTGATGCTTCTGCTGAAGATACAGTCCCTTTCATACGGACATTCCGGAGTACAGCTGATTACTGTACAGCGTCTTGTCGACATGTTCAACAATGATGTCCTGCCGGTTGTCTATCAGCAGGGGTCTCTCGGGGCTTCCGGTGACCTTGCTCCCCTGGCGCACCTGTGCCTGCCGATAATCGGGCTTGGTGAAGTGGAATACAGGGGGAAGGTGCATGAAGCCGCCCAGCTTTGGCCGGAGCTCGGATGGGAGCCTGTGAAATTGCAGTCAAAGGAGGGATTGGCCCTGCTCAACGGAACTCAGTTCATGAGCGCCCACGCCGTCTGGTCGCTGATACAGGCGGAAAGGCTGTCTGAATGGGCCGACAAGATAGGAGCCATGTCTCTTGATGCATACGACGGCCGCATCGAGCCTTTCTGCCCGCTGGTTCATCTGGTGCGTCCCCATCAGGGACAGATTGACACGGCTGCACGCTTCAGGGAACTTCTGGAGGGCAGTGAAATCATAAAGCAGAAAAAGTCCCATGTGCAGGACCCGTACTCGTTCCGCTGCATCCCTCAGGTTCACGGGGCGTCCAAAGACACGATAAGATATGTCAAGTCGGTAATTGAGACGGAGATAAACAGCGCAACGGACAATCCTACGGTTTTCCCTGATGAGGACCTGATTGTATCTGCCGGCAATTTCCACGGCCAGCCTATAGCTCTACCTATAGATATGCTTACTCTCGCGCTTTCAGAGCTTGCAAATATTTCAGAGAGGCGAATCTATAAGCTAATTGCCGGACAGCGCGGGCTTCCTGCCTTCCTTGTGGCAAAGCCTGGACTGAACAGCGGATTTATGATTCCCCAGTATACGGCAGCATCCATCGTAAGCCAGAGCAAGGGGCTGTGCATGCCGGCGTCGGCTGATTCAATCCCGTCGTCGCAGGGCCAGGAAGACCATGTGAGCATGGGTGCAAATGCCGCCACCAAGCTTGTGAGGGTCGTGGAGAACACCGAACGCGTGCTTGCAATTGAGCTTTTCAATGCGGCTCAGGCTTTGGAGTTCCGCCGTCCGCTGCGTTCTTCATGGGCGATAGAAAAAATATTCGCCGGCTTCCGAAAGGTTGTGCCTTTCATCGGGGATGACACCTATATGCATCCGTATATCGAGGCTGCAGTAAGATTCATACAGAAATAGATGAGGACAATAATAATAAACATAGGGACGCTTGCCGGAATTTTGCCGAAGGGCGTCCTTCGGCTTGACGGCAGGGAGATGGACAAGGTCGGGAGCCTTGAAAATGCCTATCTCACGATTGAGGACGGTCTAATTGCCGGCTTTGGCCCAATGGCGGAGCTGCACGGGAATCCTTCTGCCGTCGCACATGATTGCACCCTCCGGGACAAAGGGGAGGAAGTGATTGACGCCTGCGGAGGATGGGTGTTGCCATGCTTCTGCGATTCACATACCCATCTCGTATATGCAGGATGCCGGGACGGAGAGTTCCGCGACAAGATTGCAGGACTCAGTTATGAAGAGATTGCGGCGCGCGGAGGCGGGATTCTCAATTCTGCTGACCTCCTCCACAACACGTCAGAGGATGAGCTTTATTCGCAGTCCATGGAGCGTGTCCGTGAAATCATGGGCATGGGTACCGGTGCAGTGGAGATAAAAAGCGGGTATGGACTCCGGACTGAAGACGAACTGAAGATGCTGCGTGTCATAAGACGCATAAAGGAGACCTCGCCGTTGACTGTCAGGGCAACCTTTCTCGGGGCCCATGCCGTAGGGCGGGAATATGTCGGAAGGCAGGACGAATATGTGCGTCTTGTCTGTGATGAGATGCTTCCTGCTGTTGCTGCTGAAGGGCTGGCGGACTATGTGGACGTGTTCTGCGACAAAGGATTTTTCACGGTGGAGCAGACGGCAATGATACTCGGCAGGGCTGCGGAATATGGCCTTCGGCCCAAGATTCATGCAAACGAGCTTGAGATTTCTGGAGGAGTGCAGGTCGGAGTGGAGCACGGAGCCCTTTCTGTGGACCATCTGGAACGCACAGGTGAAAAGGAGATTGAGGCCCTGAGGGGAAGCGGGACAATGCCGACCATGCTTCCTGGCTGTTCGTTTTTTCTCGGACTTCCGTATGGGAATGCCAGGGGATATGTAGCGTCCGGACTGCCTGTCGCCCTTGCATCAGACTATAATCCTGGGTCGTCCCCGAGCGGTGACATGCGTTTCGTCATGGCTCTTGGCTGCATAAGGATGCGTCTTACGCCAGAACAGGCATTCAATGCATGTACGCTTAATTCTGCATACGCAATGGGAGTGAGTGATGTGCTCGGGTCAATAACAGAAGGCAAGAAGGCCAATCTGATTGTCACGCGCCCTCTTCCGTCCCTTGCCTTCATTACATACTGCCATCATACGCCTTTCATCGGCAAGGTCATTATAGAAGGGAAATGCGTGATGTGTAATGCGCTGTAAATCAATCATTTTCTGAAAATCGCTGCCCTCAAAACGGGGCAGCGATTTTCAGAAAATGATTATTGGCCAATGACTTGCGTCTCACGCAGACTTGGCGTGAAGCACAAGTCCTGATTCAGAAATCTTATTTGCGTCTTCCAAGTTCTGCATCCATGAAGAAAAGTCCGGCGTCACCGGCTTTCTTAAGCTTGTCTACGATTGCAAATGCAGTTTCCTCTTCCTCTACCTGCTCGTCCACGAATCCGCGGAAGAAATTCTCGGTAGCATAATCTTTCTCTGCAATTGCGGCTTCAACAATCTCGTTGATCATTTCCGAAACCTTGCACTCGTGGCTGCATACATTCTCGAATACATCAAGTACGGAAGCCCATGACTGCGGTACATCGTCTGTCTGGCTGAGGTTTGCAGCTCCTCCGCGGCTCAGCAGATAAGATGCCATTTTTAGTGCATGTCCTCTTTCTTCATTGGACTGCTGCTCCATCCAATGGGCTGCTCCGTCCCATCCCTCATGTCTGAGGAAGAATGACATCTGGAGGTAAAGGTTTGAAGACCACATCTCCGCAGCAATCTGGTCGTTTACAAATTTCTGTAGTTTTTCTGAAATCATGACGTGTGTTTTTTTATTAAATGTGTAATTATTTTTAAAAGTTCAAAATTAGCCACATTGCATCTCAAAAGCAAGAAAAAAATGATAATGTGTCATGCAAGTTCTGCATCATCTTTCTTTTCCCATGTGGAATACGGGAATTTTTTCAGATAGGAATTGTAGTACCGCGGATCTGCGGTGACCTCTTTGCCTAACCATTCAGGCTTCTCAAATGCCTCGTCTTCATGCGACAATTCTATTTCAGCAATAATCAGTCCTGCATTATCTCTGAAAAACTCATCCACTTCAAAAATGTGCTTTCCGGCTTTTATTATATGCCGCTTTTTCTCAATTATGCCGGGCTCGCAAAGCTGCAGCAGTTCCTCTGCATCTGAAAGGCTTATTTCTTTTTCCCATTCAAACCTCCTCATTCCTTTGCCCTCGGTCTTTCCCTTTATCGTAATATATCCCTTGTCTCCTGCTGTCCTTATCCGTACTGTACGCCCGGGTATAGAACTCAGGTAGCCTTGCATGATGTGTATTGTCTTCTGTATGAGAGGTCTGAAATCTCCCGCAACCATAAATTTCCTTTCTATTTCCTGTGCCATTTCATTTCTGGTTTGACTGTTGGATTTTCCGTCCCATGGCCGGTGCCTTCTTGGGCAATGTCCGGGCTGCATGGAGGAAAACATGGTCCGAAAATAATTCATAAAATCTGAAATTCAAATATTTTTTGTCAATTGCAGTTTATCTGCTGACGCGGCAGGTCAAATACACAATAAGACATGATGTGCAAAATAAACAGAAAAAATATCAAAAATTATTTTGCTGATTTTCAGTATATTACGGGGGGGGGCGACGTTTCGCTAAAAATCGCTTTTTTTTGAAAAAAATGTTTTATAGATTTGTTGCGGAATCGCTCCGTAACGGTAAGATTCGGAGTGTATTTTTTATCGTGTGTGTAAATAAATATCAAAAACATAATTAATGAAATTCAGAGATTTTGCCGCATTGATGGCAGCATTCTTTGTAGGTATATCGGCTTACGGACAGAAAGCTGCAGTCAAGACTAATATCCTATATGATGCGGCCGCTACAGTCAATTTGGGAATAGAGGTTGGACTGGCCCCAAGATGGACCCTGGACCTTTCGGGCAATTACAACGGATGGACTTTGCCTGGAGATATGCGCTGGAAGCATTGGATGGTGCAGCCTGAGGCCAGATACTGGTTCTGTGACCGTTTTGCAGGGCACTTCCTCGGATTGCATGCGCTTGGAGGCCAGTGCAATGTCGGGGGAATCAAAAACAACATCAAATTCCTTGGAACTGATTTCTCGAAAATGACAGACCGCAGATACCAGGGATGGTTTGCCGGAGCCGGCGCTGCATACGGACACGCATGGGTTCTCGGCAGACACTGGAATCTTGAAGCGGAGTTGGGCGTTGGCTGGATATATGCCGCGTATGATGTCTTTCCATGTGCGGTTTGCGGTACAAAGATATCTTCAGGCAACTCCCATCACTATTTCGGTCCTACGAAGGCGGCAATAAACTTCGTATATGTATTCTGATTAAGCAGCAATTTACAATATGGATATGAATAGAACCACAGGCATAATCTTTTTATGCGCGGTGTTCCTGTCTGGAAGTGCGGTATATGCTCAGCAGCAGGAATTGCTTGACGGTAAGGTCAAGGTCTCTGACATAGCTGTCTCGAGATCCGGGACCAATGTCTTTGTCTCGATGAACATGGACGTTTCTGAACTTGAGCTGAGGACAGACAGAGAAGCAGTCCTTACACCTTATATTGCAGGTGAAAGCGATACACTTTCTCTTGTTCCTGTGACGGTGGCCGGAAGAAACAGATATTTCGGTCACTTGCGGGAAGACCGGAATGAAGACCGTCTGCTTTACAGAGAAGGGAAAACAGCAGTGATTGAGTACCGCACGATTGTTCCATGGGCATCATGGATGGCAGGTGCTTCGCTTGTGGCATCAGGAGAGGTGCGCGGGTGCTGCGGGGCCGGCATATCTTCAGAGGAAGGGTATCTGGCATGCATGGATTTGGAGCCTTGCCGTTTTGTCCCGGAATTTGTCTATCTGCGTCCGGCAGGGGAGGCCGTGAAAGTGCGCAGGGAAAGCGGGGCAGCCTATGTGGACTTCCCTGTGAACAGAACGGAAATATATGAGGACTATCGCAGAAATGCTTCAGAGCTTTCAAAAATAATATCGACCATAGATTTGGTCAAGAATGATGCTGACACGCGCATTCTTTCCCTGTCAATAAAAGGCTATGCTTCTCCGGAGGGCCCGTACAGCAATAATGTCATGCTTGCAAAAGAGAGGACGCATACTCTGAAGGAATATGTACGTTCGCATTATGCTTTCCCTGACAGCCTTATGGTGACATCTTATGAACCGGAAGACTGGGCAGGACTTGAAAGCTATGTCAGAAATTCCGGTCTGCCGAACCGTGACGGCATTCTTGAAATAATGGACATGTCCCTGGCCCCTGACGCAAAGGAATGGAAAATCAAGTCCACATATCCTGACGACTATGCCTTCCTGCTGCGTGAGGTTTATCCCGGACTTCGTCACTCGGACTATGAAGTCGGGTATGAGGTCAGAAGCTATACTGATGTGGAGGAAATAAAGCATCTGCTCAGGACACGTCCGCAGAAACTGGACCTTAAGGAAATGTATTTGGCGGCAGAAACAATGGAACCCGGCAGTGCGGAATATAATGAGGTCTTTGAAATTGCCGTCAGAATGTTTCCTGACGACTGCACCGCTAATCTTAATGCAGCCAATACTGCAATGGGACTCGGGGACATGGAGCGCTCTGCGGCATATCTGGCAAAGGCGGGAGACAGCGGCGAGGCTGTATATGCGCGAGGACTCCACAGTGCTCTCTCCGGTGATTATGAACAGGCTGGGTCCCTGTTCAAGAAGGCTTCAGGCCTTGGTGTGGAGCAGGCGGAAGCAGCTTTGGCGCAGCTGGAGTCCCTGAAGTGAATATCCGCTGGACAAGAAATAATAAATAAACACTTTAAATAATCTCTATTATGAAAACAAAACTTTTCCTTGGGCTTGCGGCCGGTATGTTGCTGGCTTCTTGTGCCCAGAAAGAAAATCTGACTCCGTCAGGCAGTGGCGTTGTCGAGTTTGACCAGACCCGTTATCTGAGCGTGTCGCTTTCCAGCCCTGCTTCTGCTACCAAGGGCTTTGAGGATGGCGATGCTTCTGAGAGTGTTGTCAAAGAACTCATTTTCGTGTTCTATGACAAGGACGGAAATCCTACGGGAAATCTCAAGACTTTCCGTGATGATGATCTGGACAATACATTCAGGCCGTCCGACAATCCTAACGTAACCAAGTTCTGGACTTCTGTAGTGCCGATCGAGATGCTCCAGGGACAGACTGTTCCTGCTTATGTGATGTGCTATGTGAACCCGATAGACTCAAAGGGGCTGAGCACCAGCTCGCTTCTTGATATTGAGGCAAGCAAACGTCAGGCTGTCATAAGCAATGACGGTACATCATTCCCGATGAGCAATTCTGTCTATTACGGAACTGACCCGCTTACTGGACGTGTAGGACGCCTTATGGCGACTCCTGTCAAGTCTGACCAGCTGTTTGACAGCGAGTCTGCAGCACAGGCTGCTGCTGAAAACGGACAGGCACTTGACATTTATGTTGAGCGCTATGCTGCCAAAATCGGTATTGACCTTCCTTCCAATGCAATACAGGACTATGAGATAGATGGCCACAGCCTTACTTTCGTTCCTGAGTTCTGGCGTCCTAACGCTATTGACGAGGATATGTTCGTGACCAAGACTTTCGGACTCAAGCCTGCCGAGGGTGAGGAATTCGACCCTACAAAGACACCTTCTTACGACGAGATGAATAAGGCATTTGCGGCTCCGGGCTGGACTGCTTGGAACGATGAGCCGAATCACCGTTGCTATTGGGCATGCTCTCCTTCATATTACAACAATACATATCCGAGGGTATCCGATGACATTAATGACCTTGAAGGCAATGGCAATGAATATTCGCTGAAATATTTCTCATACAATGACATCGCTGCTGATGCCAATAGCAAGAAATATGAAAATGGCTTCAGCACTAATGATGTGAAGGGATATTTCTATTCAAGGGAGACAACTACGGCCGTCGAGGCAATAAATGATGTCAAGAACGGCAATCCTGCCGCTGCAGTTGCTTCTGCTGTGATTGTAGGACACTATCTTGTTGACGGCCAGGCTGCTTCCACATTCTATCTTGATACCCATAACAAGAAATATTACGGTACTGAGGCCGATGCAAAAGCAATGCTTCTTTCAAGACAGGGAGTCGTTTTCACTGATGCTGAAGGTGAGAATGTTGCCGGTGCTGAGTCTGCCGCATTCTTTGCCGTGGAGCATCCTAAGTCTGCTGTACGTGGCGAAACGCCGGTGGCAGGCCGCTATGTGACTCTCCAGCTTACAGAAAGCGCCATCGGAAATCTCTATATCTATGGCGGTACCGACGGAACACGCGATGTTGTCTACACTGCAGTCTCTGAGGAAAATATCGCAGAGGTTAACAAACAGCTCTGGGCACAGGTGAATACATTGGAAATCTTCAACAATGGACGCGGATTCTTCAATATCCCGATCCGTCACCTCGGTTTTGATGCAGCACGTTGTATCACTGCTGACGGAAAATATGACTGGGAAAAGGCATGCCGCGGTGACTATGGCATTGTACGTAACCATGTCTATAGCATCAACGTAACTGGCATCAAGGGACTTGCTACCGGACTCCGCTCTGACGACCAGCCGATAGTTCCTCCTAAGGATGACGTCAACTACTATGTCGCAGCGCGTCTCAACATCCTCTCATGGAATGTTGTGAATGCATGGGATGTGGAACTCTAATGATTTTTTCCGGGCGGGCCTGACCGCCTTCCCGGGAACCGGAAAGAAAAACAAGACTTATAGGCTTATGAAACCTAATGTGAAAAAGCTCAAGAGATTATGCCTTATGCCGCTTGCTGTGGCTTTGCTGCCGGCAGTTTCGTGCGAAACCATATATGACGATCTTGCTCCATGCGAGACGGAGTATAGGGTGAAATTCAAGTACGACTGGAACATCAAAGGTGCCGATGCTTTCCATAAGGAGGTCAAGTCGGTGGATCTGTGGATGTTCACTCCGGAAGGCTCTCTTGTATGGCATGGAAGTGAGGCCGGTACGGTCCTGCAGGATGAGGATTATGCCATGACGGTGCCTGTCGTTCCCGGCACTTATGATGTCGTTGTGTGGGGAGGTCTTGACGGCCAGCCTGCGTATGTCCTCGGTTCATCATCTCCTGCGTCGCCTGGTGACCTGAATCTTACAATAAGGACGTCTTCTGATGCCGCTGGATTATATGTCGGTGAGGACTTGACCGGGCTGTATCACGGATTTACACGTGTTACCTTTGAAGAGCCTGAGTACGGAGGACAGTCCGATGTGCTTGTGCCTCTTATGAAGAATACCAATGTGCTCAGAGTGATGCTCCAGTATTACAAGAGCGAAAATGCCATAGGCAAAGTGATGAGGCCGGAGGATTTTGATTTCATTATTGACGATTCTGTTTCTCAGATGGGATATGACAACAGCATAATCGGCAACACCCCGTTTGCCTACCGGTGGTGGATGAAGACGCCGGTGTCTGCAGGCTTTGATTACGAGAGCACACGTGCCGGGGAAATCACTCAGGTGAACGGCCTTCTTGCGGAAAGGACTGTGGGACGTCTGATGGCCGACAGGCAGCCTGTTCTCAGGGTAGTGCGCAATTCCGACGGAGAAGAAATCATAAGGCTTCCTTTGGTGAAGTACCTGCTGATGATAAAAGGCGAGTATCGCAAGAATATGGGGAATCAGGAGTTCCTGGACAGGCTGGATGAGTACAATCTCACTTTCTTCCTTGACGGGGATGACAAATGGTACACCGGTGCGGGAGTGCATATCAACTCTTGGGTGGTGGCTCCCGAACAGGATGTTGAATTTTAATGTCAATTGTTACGACAGTTATGGCAATATCAATTATATGGCATAGGATACTGACGTTTTCTGCTGTTTGCGGTGTGCTCTTGCTTGCCGGAAGCTGTGTTTACGACAGGCTTGGCATGTGCCCGGAAGGCAGCGCGGAGGACGTTTGCGTCACTTTCCGTATTGCCACTCAGAATACGGTGGGGACAAAGGCGGACAATATTGCCGGACAGGAGACAGGAACGGCGGCGGAGAACTGGCTGGAACTTGATAAGCTCAGGTTTCTGATGTTTACGGAAGGCGGGGCATTCCTGCAGGATTTGAGCGCGATAGCGGAAACCATGTCTGAGAATACGGACATCTGGAATCTTTATACTGTAAAGGCCACATTCAAGGAACCTTATTTCAATAATCCTCTGTTTGTGGACGGTAACGTACGGTTCAAGCTGATGGTGCTCGCAAACTGGCCGGCTGAAGCGGTCGAAGAGATCATGGCCGCGAAAGGCTCTGTCAGTGAAATAGAACGTGCGCATGCGGTTTTTGAGATGTCGCCTGAGTTTTTTCCGGAGACTGGAAAAACTGGAATCCCGATGTTCGGCCTTATGGATTGCGCGGTGTCATGGTCTGCCTTGGCAGCAAGCGATACGGGCAATTATGTTGATATCGGTGATGTTTATATGCTCCGCAGCCTTGCCAAGATTGAGGTTCTGGACAATATTGCCGACAAGGACGCGGCCGGTTATCCCAAGGTATCCGAGGTGAGACTGATGAAATGGAACAGCGTTGCCCGTATGATTCCGGACAATTTCAGGAACGGAGTGCAGGTCTCTGCCGCAAGTTATCCGGACGCTCCGGGATTTGTGGATTCCGCCCAAGGACGCATGTTCAAGTGGAAGGAGTACAGCACGGAGTCCCTTGGTGCTCCGTATGAGTTTAAGGGCTTCACCACATATATTCCGGAAATACGGACGGAGCGGCTGGCGTTTAGGGTTGTTATTCAGCAGAGCGCAGCTGAGGGTGATGCCGTATCCCATGATTTGGCCGTGCCTGGCACAGGCAATGCCTGGGGAGCGGAAATCCTCCGGAACCATATATACAGGATAAACGTGAATGCTACGGCGGAAATATCATTGGATTATACTGTGTGTCCTTGGGATGAGGCAAATAGGATAACAATTCCTCCTTATCCGGAGAACTGAAATTGAGCATAACATTGATTGGGCTTTATGTCATATTTGAAACAGAACATGGAAAGTAATTGTCATAAATATCTGTATTTGTCTTTGTCGGGGCGTTTCCGCAGCCTGAAGGCCATGGTGCTTCTTCTTGCGGCCGGGTTTGCTATGGGAGCATGCCAGAGGGAGGATTTCGGCAAGATTGAAGAACGGCCGGAGGGACTGCCTGCCGAGGTGTCTCTGCGTCTGTCGCTTCCGGCAATGGAGCTGCAGACCCGCTCGCTCACTGACGACCAGGCGTCTGCCGTTAACAATATCTGGGTCGGAATTTATGATGCAGGCCCGGGAGGCCGGCTTAAAGGATGGCATTACCAGGAGGTGAGCCACGAGGACAGGCATGTCCTTCATCAGCTTACCGGCATCAAGGCAAGCTCCGGAAACGCTTATATAGTGGCTGTGGCCAATGCCGGGGCAAATTATGGAATGAGCAGCCTCAGCGAAACTCAGGACGGCACACGTACCAATCTCCTGGAGCTGCTGCGTGAGGCGGATACATTTGAAAAATACAAGGCAATTGCAGTTGCGCTGCACAGCCCTTCAATCGTGGAATATACGGACGCCAATGTCGTAATGACAGGTGTATGGTCTTCGGAACCGTCCGGAACTCACCCCGGCGGGCCGGGCATAGAACCGGTATATATAAAGGGAGGCAATTCTGTGCTGGGTGGCCGGATACATCTTCGCAGGGTCATATCCCAGGTGACTTTCAACATAAGGTCAGGGGCTGCGGGACTTACTTTCCGTCCTACTTCATGGCGTGTCGTGAACAATCCGCGCATGAGCTTCCTGTATGAGAGGGCTGACGGTGATGCTGACGGACTGACCAATGCCCCGGATGAAATCACAGGGCATCTTGACGATTCGGCCCCTAATGCCAATTATGGCGCCTCAACTCCGGAAACGGAGGTGCAGGGCTCTTCCGGCGGGGGATATTCGTTCAGCTTCTACACTTATGAGAACAAAAGGACCGGCAATGCTGCCGATTATGACTCCCGTGAAAAGGAATACAAGACTGCGGACGGGAATAACAGCGGAATTTATGTGGCATTGTGCGGTGACAGCATGCAGACTCCTGATTTGAAGAACGGTGTAAACAGGAACAACTTCGCAACTTTCGTCGAGTTGACATGTGAGGTTTCCTATCTTGTGGGCGGCGTGCAGCGTACCGGCACGGCATGTTATACTGTACACTTGGGATATATGAACGGAGATGCGTCTGATTTCAATGTCCGCAGGAATTACAAATACATTTATGACATGACCATCCTCGGACTCAATCAGATCGTGCTGGAGGCAAGGAGTGACGGCAGTGCAGGTGAGGTCCATCCGGGCCTTGAGGGGAATGTAATTGACGCCACTGAGGAAATAGTCACGGTTGACGCTCATTACGGTGCATACAACATATCATTGAGCAACTCCGAGCGTGCGCGTCTTCATTATCTTATAGAGGCTCCCTATGGTGACGGTCCGTCAAAGATTGTAGAGGGAGGGTATGTGTCAAAAGACAGCGGGAAGCTTCCGGCTCCGGATAGGGATAATGAATACTACAACTGGATACGCATAAAGCCTACTGCTGGCGAGAATATTCTTGCCGAGTACAAGACTTCCGCTGCTGATGAGCCTTGGTATATGGATGACCTTGTGGGAGTGGATGCCGAGCATCGGGGATATGGTGACAATACAGGTAGTCTTAATGATGACACCCAGCGCTGGTACACGGTTTTCATAAATGAGAATGTCTATGAAGGTGACGCTCATCCTCTCTCTGATTGGGTGAATTATGTGAACAAGGAGATGAGGACAGTGCTCTTTCTCGTTGAGGACATCGCAGTCTCGCCGGATACGGAAAGCAGGTATTCAAAAGGGAAGTATCTTATAAGGCAGAGGTCGATTCAGACTTATTATTCTACTGATTTGTCAAGCTATGGCACGTCAGAGCCGACCGCCCTTGGGGTTGAGCATATAAATGAGTCTTACGGAAAGAATATAGATTGGCAGTGGGCTGCGCGTGATAATACTACTTATTTGTCGAATTCCAACGGAAGATGGAATATGTGGAAATTCCTGAACAATGCGACAGATGCCCACGAAAATTCCGGCTTGGGAAATGCGGAGGCAACACGTAACTGGTGGTGCAACAATGCCCTGTCCAATACTTCCGGCAGAAATGGGACTTATGGACTTTTGCGTTATGTAAATGCGCGGGGCACTGACCAAAACACGCGTACAGGTTACATGAAAGCAGATGAGGAAGGGTATGCCGTACCTGCTTTGGCATATTATACTGCTCCGTCAAGCACGTCAAGGGAACAGGATCCGCAGCCTGGCAACGGAAGATACTATGAGGCTTCCGCCTTGTGCATGAGCCGCAACAGGGATCTTGACGGTGACGGCCGGATAAGCCCGGATGAGGTAAGATGGTATCTGCCGGCGGAGGGAAAATACGAGCGTATAATGCTCGGCCGAAACTCTCTTGTGACTCCGATATTCTCCGTCTCCAACGGTTTGTATTACACGAATCCTCATGATGAGGTTGCAGTCAGGAACAATAACTGGGGATATAAGGGGGACATCGGCTCAGGAAATGACAACCAGGTCCAGTTCATATCTTCCGACCATATCAAGTTTTTTCCGGAAGAGGGCGGCTCATATAATCCAAACGTATATGTCCACTGGGCTGGCGGAAACGCAAGGCGATATCCTTGGAATATCCGCTGTGTGCGTAACCTCGGTGTAAGCCTTGACGCCGTGACCCAGGACCCGAATGACGACCCTGTCGAAAAGGCCTACTCTTACGACTCCTCCCTTCGCGTCTTTGACATGACGCATTATTATGGCAATTCCCTGCGTGCTGCTATTGATACCTATATCGAGGTGCATACTCTCCTTGAGCTGGACAAGAACAAGACACCGAAGAAGCTGAAGGTGTCACGGGAAAGCAGTTCTTATGTGCTTGGAGAACGTGTCAATGGAAACCAGAGGTACAATACGGTCGATGCCGCTCTGAATGCCAATGTCCCTTGTGCCGATTATCATGAAGATGATGACGGTGGTGCGACTTGGAGGGCACCGAACCAGAGGGAACTTATGATGATGCTCAACGAGGGACTTTTGAATAAAGAACTTACGTTCTCGTGTACAAAAGAAGGATATGGACAAAACGGACGATTTTCATGCTCAAACACGGAGAACATAATGTATATGAATTCAAGTCCTCCAAGTATCGGGGGGAATCTTGTGGTCCGCTGTGTCCGTGACCTTGAATAGTTTGGCTGGTTCGTCTGCCACCTGATGCAGGCGTCATCCTTCCTTTGTCACTTTGTTTTTTGCCGCCCATTTCCCGGCTGCCTCTATGATTGTGACAAGCAGGAAGCCTGCCGCGGCGAAGAGCACTGCGCTTCCGGTCTGAGGATTCTCAAGAGATGAGTAGCCTGTGTTGCTCCACGGCCAGACTTTTACGAGTGAACCGATTATAAAGCCTGCAAGGACAATGAGAGTCTCTTTGTTGTACCTTGACAGAAGCCAGTGGAGGAATCGCGAGAAAGAGAGAAGGCCTACTGCGGCTCCTGCTGCGAATATGCATAATGTCAAAATGTTGTGTCCGACATTTTCACCTGCGGTAAGCTGCGATATACATCTCATTATATATTCATATTTTCCGAGTATCAGAAGGATGAAGCTTCCTGAAATCCCCGGCAGAATCATGGCACAGACGGCAATGGCACCGCTGAGGAAGATAAACCATAGGCCGTCCGGGGTTTCCGTCGGTGACAATGTGCAGACCACGACTCCGAGTACGGCACCTGCGGCCAGAAATGCAATGTCTTTGGGCTTCCATGACGGGATGCCGCGCAGGATGAAGATTGATGATGCGGTGATGAGGCCGAAAAAGAAGGCCCAAGTGCGTATAGGCTGGTTGGCAAGAAAATATTGCATAAGCCCTGCAAGAGAAATCACGCTCAGACCTATTCCTATAAAGAGGCTCAGCAGAAAGTTTCCGTTGATATGTCTCCAGAAATCTTTCAGTCTGCCTGCTGCCATCAGCTTGACTGCTTCAGCGTTGATTGAGGCAAGCGAGCCGACGAACTCGTCATAGATTCCCATTATGAAGGCAATGGTGCCTCCTGATACTCCAGGTATGACATCGGCAGCCCCCATGCAGGCTCCCTTTACCGCTATTGCTGCGTATTTAAAAATATTCTTCATTTATCTTACTTTATCCAAGAAGTCTGTTATTGCCCTGAAAATGAGGAGCGGACCGTGCTGCCGGTCCTCCGCCTGTTCACCTGTGAAAACCATGTCGTATGGATGGCCTTCATATTCGTAACGGCCTATCTTGAACCGCGATTTGGCACATTTCCCCAGAAAATCAATTGTAAAGTCCCCGTTGCCGACGAGAGAGATGAAAATGTCGCTCTGTTCGCCGAGTAGGTTCATCACTTTGCTTAGGTCCGGCGTGCCGAGCCAGTCCAGCTCTCTTTTCAGAATTGTTGTATTGATGCTTGTAAGCAGCAGTTCATCTTTGCCTATTTTCCTGAAATCCAGGAAGTATATGCATACTTTCAGCCCTTTTCTCCGGCCCCAGGCGAGGATTTCTTCTCTCAGCATGTCAAATCCGGGGTCTTCCACATCAACGACTACGTTTACCGTCGACGTATCCGTCAGAGGGATGAACCCGGTGGGAATACGGCTTGCGAATTTTCTGATTTTTTTGCGCCGCAGCGTGTCTTTGACAAGGTCGAGCATGACTATTCTCCGGAAGAGTTGGCTGCAATCAGATTCCGTATTTCCTGTTTGGCTGCCTTCCAGCGCGGGATGTCTATTTTCGTACCGATTACCTCAACTACTTTTGCCGCTATGACGGAACCTATTTCTCCGCATACCTTCAGCGGCATGCCGAGCGAGTGCGCATACAGGAAGCCTGCTGCATACGTGTCTCCGGCTCCTGTTGCATCTATAGGGGAGGCCGGCCATGCTTCTATATAGTGGTATTCGTCGCCGCTTTTGACCATTGACCCGTCTTTGCCGACTTTGACCACGGCTATTTTGCAGTGGCGGGCAATTTCATCAAGCGCAAGCCTCGGTTCCATTTTAGTGAAGGCCTTTGCCTCGCTTTCATTGGCGAAAACGATGTCCACATATTTCTCGACTATGTCGTGAAGGAAGGCATCGTTGGACTCGACTACGTTGTATGAGGCCATGTCTATGGATATTATGCAGCCTGCATCTTTTGCCATTTTGACGGCAGTCCTTATCAGGGCCTGGTTCTGTACGAGGTATCCTTCGATGTGGAAGTAGTCGTATCCGTGGAAATACTCCGGCTTGAGGTCTTCAGGCACGAGTTCAAGTGCGGCCCCGAGGTAGACTGCAAAGGTGCGTTCCGCATTCGGTGCAGTGATGAATACCATGGCCTTTCCTGAGGAATGAACTCCTTTGAGCAGGGTAGACTTGATTCCGTATTGCTCCTGGTCACTTTTGAAAAGATGTCCGAGGTCGTCGTCTCCGACCTTGCCTATGAATCCGGACTCCATGCCGAATATGGCTGTTCCTGTTATTGTGTTGGCTGCAGAGCCTCCGGCGACAAGCTGTACTCCCATTGGTTTGAGTGTCTGCCATATTTTGTCGCCAGTCTCCATGTCGACATGCTGCATGCTGCCTCTTGGCAGATGGAACTTTTTCAGAAATGTATCATCTGGAAGCACGGCGAGTATGTCTGTCAGTGCGTTTCCGATACCTAAAATGGACGCCATATCTGTTGTTTTTGCATTAAGAACGGCAAAGTTAGCAAACTTTTGGATAAATTTGCGGACGGTTTTCAGAAACTGTTTTTATGGATGTGAAAGTCAAGGAAATATTGAAATATGCAATATCAGCTGCAGTGGCCTGTGTGCTGCTTTATTTCTCGTTCCGGGAGGTGAAGTGGGACGATTTTATTCAGGGACTGGAGCAGTGCAGGTGGGGTTATGTCCTGTTGTCAATGCTGGCCGGTGTGCTTGCTTTCTGGCTGCGTGCCGTGAGGTGGCGGAGGCTGATTGTGCCGATTGACCCTGATACAGGCATGCTTACGGTTTTCAATGCAGTGAATATCGGGTATATTTCTAATTTCGTGGTTCCCCGTATAGGTGAATTTGTGCGCTGCGGTGTCGTGAGCCGCAATTCAGAGGGCAGGCGTGCATCGTATGAGGCTGTTTTGGGGACAGTTGTGCTTGAAAGGGCATGGG
The DNA here is from genome assembly GCA_947177525.1 of uncultured Bacteroidales bacterium. Classification (GTDB taxonomy): domain Bacteria; phylum Bacteroidota; class Bacteroidia; order Bacteroidales; family UBA932; genus Cryptobacteroides. Next base: position 21,496 of record CAMWUW010000009.1, read on the forward strand.
ATCTCGTGTCTATGTTGATTCTGCTCGTGGTTCTGCTTGTGGCCCGGATGGACATGTTCGGTGACTTTTTTGTGGAGAAGATGCTGGGACCGCTTTCAGAGAAGCTGAATTTCAGCCTGTGGTGGATTCTGTTCTGCGGTTTGGCTGTGGCTTCCGCCGGAGTCTGGGGGATATGGCGCCTGCATGACAAAAATGTTTTCTGCGGAAAAATATGGAATTTTTTTGCAGGGCTTTTGCAGGGCTTGTCAAGCTGTCTTAAGATGAAGAGCAAGTGGCTGTTTCTGGCGGATACTGTGCTTATCTGGAGCATGTATTGGCTGATGGCGGCAGCTACAATGTGGGCCGTCCCGGAATTGGATGGGCTTGGAATGGTTGACGCGCTGTTCTTGTCCATTGTGGGAAGTCTCGGCTGGATTGTTCCTGTTCCCGGCGGGTTCGGAGCTTTTCATTTTGTTGTCTCCATGGCCCTGTCAGCAATCTACGGCATACCGTTCTCTATGGGAATAGTCTTTGCAACCCTGTCCCACGAGTCCCAGGCCGTGACGATGATTCTGTTCGGCGGAGGCTCTTCGCTGTACGAACTTTTCCGCCGCCGCTCCTCCCGCTCTTAGCTTCCCTCCGCTCTATGCCTTTGCTTTTCTTATTGATCTTGGTTATCCCAGTCGCTATACGGCTGTTCTGCAGCTCAATGCCTGCAGCAAATATAGATATAACCGTAGCCGTTTACCAATGCGTGGTGCGCAATCCGCTGTAAATCAGCTGTTTTCTGATATTCGCTGCCCCAAAAACGGGGCAGCGAATATCGGAAAATGACTGAGAATCAAAGTTTTACATATCACTGTGCGGATAAGGGCCGAGGAAATCCTTGTACGGGACGGCCGGCAGAAATGCGGCTGTTTTGTACCTCATGCGTTCCAGGTCTATCTTTTTTATGTGACACCTGGCACGCTTGAAAAATATAATGTATTGATTTGTAATTGATTATAAAGTCAGACCGTTCCAGGTCCTACCATGAGAATGCACACCTGGCACGCCTGCGTATAGAAATCGGCACCTTTGTGCCCGCTCATTATCATCACTCTTCAGTTTTCAGTCTGACTTCATCTTATGCAGGCTTCCTGATTCAATCTCTCTCCCTGTTTTAGCCGGTCTTCGTTTTAACTGTTTCCCGTATATGGCGGCTCACTGTTTCAATATAGCCAATCCTTTGCCTCCGCTGTCTGCCCGGTTTTCGGAATGACGCTCTGCTGCCTCCTCTTCGGAATCCTGCCTTCCGTTGGCGGCCTGTTCTTCGGCCTGCTGCTCCGCAGGTTGCTCTCCGGAATACCGCTTTGCGTGCCGGCTATGTCTGTATCAGGCAGCATTATAATAATTGGTATACGTTATGTAATTGTGTACATGTATGGCTGATGCCATTTAATGTAAACTTTAAAAAGCGATAATATGAAACCATTGATCAGACATCTTGTAGAACAAAAGCGGTTTGAATGCACTGTTGACGGCAATGTCGCCTATGTTGAGTATATTGAGCGTTGCGGTACCTTTGACATTGTGCATACGTATGTACCCAAAGCCGTTTCCGGTAGGGGGATAGCTTCGGCTTTAGTTGCGGCTGCTTATGAATATGCAGACTCCAATAATCTTGCAAAGCGCGGCAGCTGTCCGTATGCCGCCCTCTGGCTTGAGCGGAATACAAAATAATTCTCTTGTTTTTTGTATTTTGGCACAGGCTTTGCAATATCTTATAACCGGTTAGTTTAGTTGTTAATAATAGGGTTATAGTTTCAGACGGAAGTCGCCGGTGACGGTTGCTTCCGTTTTCCCTTTATAGAACTGCTGTATATGCTCTCCGACGACAGGAATCACTGTTCACGGCAAAGTGGCCACCATAAATCCCGATTGTTTTTCAAATTCAGCATTTCCGCCATAAATAAAGCAGTGCAGTCCTTGGGTACAGATAGCGCAGCGTGTTTTAATCGGTTCATTTGCATGTTTTACGGTGCATTTCCTGGTTTGTGTCTGCAAGATGCAAGTGAGTGTAAGCCAAGCGTTTATGTGTTCACGGATGCCGCAAGTCGCGCGGGTACCCATAAATGCATAAATTGTTGATAGTGATTGTTTTATGTTTTGCAATTCACAAGAGTCCGGATGGCACTGTTCTATATGCGGCGAACATAGCTGTACCCCGTGAATGTGCCCCAATACAATATGCCCAACCGTGCATCCGTAAATACGTGGTGTACAATCCGCTGTGAATCAAACATTTCCTGCTGTTCGTTGCCCCAAAAACGACGAGGCGGCGAACAGCAGGAAATGTTTAAAAAATCAATGACTTACACTCGTTTTGCTTCCCTTCCCGCAATCCGGATCCAAGTATGGCATGGGCTTTTGAATTGGGCGACATGGTTCAGACACACTTGTGGAGTGGCAAGTAACGATGCCGTTCTTTCGGAATATCCTTAATGTTCCGGGAATTGCATTGTCAGTTCGACCGGACAATGGTCTGAGCCGAAAATTCCGGTATGTATCTTGGCGTCTTGAATGAAACCGCGTAGATTTTCTGAAACCACAAAATAGTCGATGCGCCATCCTGCATTCTTTTCACGGGCCTTGAAGCGGTAAGACCACCATGAATACACATCCTTCAGTTCTGGATAAAGATGCCTGAAAGTATCTATGAACCCAGACTCAAGAAGCATGGAAAACTTTTCCCTCTCCTCATCGGTAAATCCGGCATTCCGCCTGTTGCTCTTAGGGTTCTTCAAATCTATCTCCTGATGCGCCACATTCAGGTCACCACATACTATCACACCCATCTGCTTGCCTGCGCTGTTTGTCCTCTGCGCCAGATTGCACAAGTATGCCCTGAAATCATCTTCCCATCTCATCCTGTATTCCAGTCTTGCCAGGGCGTCCTGTGAATTGGGGACATATACGCACACGAGGAAAAAATCTTCCATCTCCAAAGTTATCACCCTTCCCTCATGGTCGTGCTCATCAATGCCGATGCCATAGCTTACTGATACCGGTTCATGCTTTGTATATATGGCAGTTCCGGAGTATCCTTTCTTGTCGGCGTAGTTCCAGAAAGACTTGTAGCCAGGAAACTCCAGGTCCAGCTGTCCGGCCTGCATCTTTGTCTCCTGAATGCAGAGAAAATCTGCATCCATTTCTGCAAATATGTCAGAAAAACCTTTGCTGCAGATGGCCCTGAGCCCATTTACATTCCATGATATGAATTTCATCTTCCTTCATTTAAAGACTTGTTCTTCTGAAACCTGGCATTCTCAGTCAAGCGTCCATTCGACGCCGTCCTTTGTATCCTTGATGCTGATGCCGATAGCCTTGAGATCATCGCGGATACGGTCGCTTGTTGCCCAGTCCTTGGCTGCCTTGGCTGCCTTGCGCTGCTCAATAACCATCCCCATCAGACCGTCTATAGTCTTTGCCGCTTTTCCTCCGCTGCCTTCCTCATCTTTCAGGCCGAGGACTCCTGACACCACATTGTCGAACAAATCCACAAGAGCCTGAAGGTCATCTTTGCCCAATACTGTCTTCTTGTCCTTGGCAGTGTTGATGATTTTCACGGCTTCGAAGATGTATGACAATGCTATAGGAGTGTTCAGGTCGTCGCACAATGCGGTATATGTGTTTTCGACAATGTCTGCAATCTCATTACTTGCCTTAACTGTTCCTTGGTCCGGAGCCGTTGAGGTCAGGAATTCTCCGTATTCAAGCATGTTTGCCATGTTGCCTTCCGTTCCTTCCGCTGTAGAAACCACACCTGACTCGCCGGCAAGCTCACGCAGGTCCTTAGCTGCCTGGAGCACTCTTTTCAGACCTTTCTCTGCAGCCTGAAGCGCCTCGTTGCTGAAATCCAGCGTTCCGCGGTAGTGGGCCTGCAGTATGAAGAAGCGCACAGTCATAGGGGAGTAGGCCTGGGCCAGTTTCGGATGTTTTCCGGAAAACAGTTCCGGAAGAGTTATGAAATTGCCCAATGATTTGCCCATCTTTTTCCCTTCGATGGTAATCATATTGTTGTGCATCCAGTAGTGTACTCCGCTTGTGCCCCTTGAAGCAGTGTTTTGTGCAATCTCGCATTCATGGTGAGGAAATAGAAGGTCCATTCCTCCTCCGTGTATGTCGAATTCTTTGCCGAGATATTTCTCGCTCATTGCAGAGCACTCGAGATGCCATCCCGGAAATCCGTCGCTCCATGGTGAAGGCCAGCGCATTATATGCTCCGGTGACGCCTTTTTCCACAGGGCGAAGTCGTATGACGCACGCTTATCCTGCTGTCCGTCAAGTTCCCGCGTCCCCTCCTTTACTTCGTCAAGTGTACGTCCTGACAGGATCCCATATTTGTGGTCTCTGTCATATTTCAGCACATCAAAATATATTGATCCGTTGCTTTCGTATGCATATCCGGCGTCCAGGATTTTCTGTACTAAGGCTATCTGTTCCATGATGTGGCCTGATGCACGCGGCTCAATTGAAGGCGGTGCCACATTCAGCTGGCGCATAGCTTCATGGTATCTAAGGGTGCATGCCTGTGCAACTTCCATTGGCTCAAGCTGTTCCAATCTGGCTTTTTTTGCGATTTTATCTTCTCCCTCATCTGCATCATGCTCAAGATGTCCCACATCAGTTATGTTCCTGACATAGCGTACCTTATAGCCGAGATGCCTGAGGAGTTTTACGAATACGTCGTATGTCACACCTGGTCTTGCATGGCCCAGGTGCGCGTCACCATATACTGTCGGGCCGCAGACGTACAGGCCTACGTGTCCTTCATTGATAGGTGTGAACAGTTCCTTTTTTCTTGAAAGCGAGTTCGTGATATATAATTCTCTCATGACGATATATTTTGCAATTTGCAAATATAGCAAAAAGCTGAGAGCAAACGTCAAGCTTGCTTGTAAGTTTGCCGAAGCGCCGGCGTATATATGTCCTTCCGGGCAAATATAGCAAAAAGCTGAGAGCAAAAGCAAAGTTTACTTTGATTCTACAGATGCCTAACCGAAGGTTGCACTCTCTCATAAAGTTATCGTGGTGTGTAAACGCTTGATTCTTAATTGTTTTCTAATAATCGCTGCCCTAAAAACGGGGCGGCGATTATTAGAAAATGGTTGATTTACAATGGATTGCGCTCCACGAACTTTGTTTCTTGCTGATATTTCAATGGCATGTTTGAAGGAAAGTGTATCCACGGTCCCCCCCCAAAAAAAAAAGACTCCTGCCTTTGCCTGGCGCCATTGGCCGAAGACAAGGCAGGAGCCTTATATTTGTCGTGACGGATTCTTAGAATCTGTAGCGTACGCCGAGAGTAGGAACGAAGCCGAAAAGACCGCCGGTGTAGAATCCTACACCATTGCCATTTGCTGCAATACCTACCTGTGGCCTGAGGTCAACAGAAAGCTGGAGAGGGAACCAGAATGTGTACTCAAGTCCTACCTGTCCTACTGCAGCGATGTGGAAGAAATTGCCGCCAAGGAAATTGAATCCGAGTGCGGCACCTGGGCCTGCATAGAAGCCCCACTCTCCTCTTGAAGTCCAGTCCGGCTGTGCAATCATGAAATTGTATGTCGCAGTGGCATCAATTGAACCAAAGCCGAACAGGCCGAGATTGGCCTCAACGAAATCGGCATTCTTTACTGTGTGCTGGTAGCTCGCCTCAAGTCCATAAGACAGGCGGCCTCCGATTGCTCTTGGCTGAGCAGATGCAGCAACTGCAAATCCGAGTGCAAGAGCTGCAATGATAATAATTTTCTTCATCATAATATGAAATTTAGTTAATGTTCGTTATACACCATTATGCAAAGATAATGAAAAACTGGTACCGTAATAAAAAAATGTGGTTAATTCCATTCATTGTTTTCATAAATATATGAGTGTCAAGATGAATGAAGAACAGAACCGGAATAGATGCAAATTGGATATGCATAAAAACAGAGGCGAACCATGAGTGTCGCAGAGCTATGATATATGCAGCAACGGTATAGTATGAATAACAATGCACGATTATTCATTGATTGTGAATCCATTACTGGTGAACTGTCCCACATTCGCACTTTCGGGAATAGAGGAGTTTAAAATGTGGAATAGTCCAATAATGAAGCTGTTGCGATTGTCGGAAACTGACAGGATAGCGTGCAGGCAAGAATCAATTCAGTGTAAGAATGGCGGAATTTGAGGTGGTGCTTGAACCGCCTATGAAAATCTGGAAATCTCCATCCTCTATAATTAAATTTCCCTCGCCGTCATAAAATCCGAGCATGTTGCGGTTGATTTCAAATTCGATTCTTGTACTTTCTCCAGCCCGGATGAACACTTTTTTGAAACCTTTGAGTTCTTTGACCGGTCTTGTTACAGAGCCGACAATATCACGGACATACAGTTGCACGATTTCTTTTCCGTCCCGGTCACCTGTGTTCGTCACAGTCACTGACGCCGTCACTGGCTCATCATCCTGCATCCTGGTTGAGCTGAGAGTTACGTCTCCGTATCTGAACTTGGTATATGAGAGGCCATATCCGAACGGATAGAGCGGTTCATTCTCCACATCAAGGTAGTTTGAACGGAATTTCTCAAACCATCTTCCTTCGGACAAAGGTCTTCCTGTGTTCTTGTGCGCATAATATACAGGAATCTGTCCGACATTGCGCGGGAAGCTGGCAGTAAGTTTCCCCGAAGGATTAACATCTCCGAAGAGGACGTCAGCCAATGCGTCTCCTGTTTCGGAACCTCCGAACCATACGTCGATAATGGCCGGTACATTTCCTGCTTCCCATTCTATTGTCATCGGTCTTCCGTTGAACAGAACGAGAACCACAGGTTTGCCGGTTTTGACAAGGGCTTTCAGCAGGTCCAGCTGCACTTGAGGCATTGTGATGTCACTTCTGCTTGAACATTCTCCTGACATCTCGGATGCTTCACCAAGTGCAGCTACGACCACGTCTGCCTTTGATGCAGCGGCAAGAGCTTCTTCCAGGAGCTCTGCATCAGAACGTTCGTCCCTCGGCATTTCCCTGCCGTGCATGGTGGAGCGCTTTTCAAGTTCAAGCTTATCATGGGCCATTAGGTTGGAACCTTTCGAATAGATGACTTCTGCCTTTCCTGCAACGGCATCACTGATGCCCTCTATCACGCTTCTGCTGTTTTCAAGTCTTGCGGCTACGCTCCATGTTCCCGGCATGTTTACCTTGGAGTCGGCAAGGGGACCGACTACGGCTATGGTACCGCGTTTTTTCAGAGGGAGCACTCCTTCATTTTTCAGAAGTACGAAACTTTCAGCGGCGATTCTGCGGGCTTCAGCTCTGTTGGCGTTACAGAACACCTCTTTCGCTGCCTTGCCTTCTTCGCAGAATTTGTAAGGGTCTTCAAAGAGGCCGAGCTTATATTTTGCTTCAAGGATCCTGCGGCATGCCCTGTCAAGCACATCCATGGAAATCTTTCCGTCTTCAATGCCTTTTTTGACATGAAGAATGAAGCCTTCGCTGACCATGTCCATGTCGAGTCCGGCGTCAAGTGCCCTTAGACTGACGTCTTCAAACGATCCTATGCCGTGGGTCTCCATTTCCTGTATGCCTGTGTAGTCCGATACGACGAAGCCGTCCCAGCCCCATTGCTCACGCAGCACATCGGTGAGGAGCCATTTGTTTCCGGTCGCGGGGATGCCGTCTATCTCATTGAAAGATGCCATGAAGCTGCCTGCTCCTGCTTCCGCTGCGGCTTTGTATGGAGGGAAATAGTCGTTGTACATGCGGATGCGACTCATGTCCACAGTGTTGTAGTCCCTTCCTGCTTCTGATGCACCATACAGGGCGAAATGCTTGACGCAGGACATGATGCGCGTGTTGTCACTATAAAGACAGTCATCAGTTCCCTGGTAGCCTCTCACCATGGCTTTTGCAAATTCGGATACCAGATGAGGGTCCTCTCCTGCACCTTCGCTTACTCGTCCCCACCTCGGGTCTCTTGATACATCAACCATCGGGCTGAAAGTCCAGCATATTCCGTCCGAGCCAGCCTCACGTGCAGCGATTTCAGCGGAACGTTCTATCGCTTTGACATCCCATGTGCAAGATAGTCCGAGAGGAATAGGGAACACAGTCTCATATCCATGTATCACGTCCATGCCGAAAAGCAGGGGAATCCCGAGTCTGGATTCTTCAACGGCAATCTTCTGCACTTCCCTTATCTTGCCGGCCCCTTTGAGATTGAACAGGCCGCCTACTTGTCCTTCTCTGATTCTTTCAGAAACGTTGCTGCTTTTAGCCTGTCCGGTCACGATTTCTCCGGCTACCGGCAGATTCAGCTGGCCTATTTTTTCTTCAATGGTCATCTGTGACATCAGATTGTCCACGAACAGGTCCATCTCCTTGTTTTCCTGTCCTGCACCGCATGATGCCGCTATTGCGCCTGAACACAGCGCTGCTATCAAACATAACTGTATTTTCATAATAATGCAATTCAAAGTGAGTTGATCAAATGTGCTTTTCCGTCGCTGACCAGTTTTATGATAAGCTCTCCGAACAGTGAGTTCTGCCATGCGAACCATTCTCTCGTGAATCTGGCCGGATTGTCTTTGTGGAATGATTCGTGGATGAAGCCCGTGTCATTGTCCGTGTCACGCAGCATCTTTATGCAGTGTCGGATTTCATCGTCATTGTCGGATGTGAACGCCCTCATGATTATGCTCATTGGCCAAATCATGTCGTAGCCGATGTGTGGACCGCCGATGCCTTCCGCATACTTGCCTTTGAAAAAATACGGGTTGTCAAGACTCAGGACAAAGTCTCTTGTGCGCCTGTAGGTCTTGTCGTCAGGCTTTACAGCGCTAAGATAGGCAAGTGACAGTAGACTGGGTACATTGGCGTCATCCATCAGAATACGGCTTCCGTAACCGTCAACTTCGTATGCGTAAATCTTTCCGTATTTCGGATGCTTTATGGTCGCGTGCCTGTCGAGTGCCTTTGACACTTCTGTGGCAAGTCCCGTGCAGTAAGAGGCGCGCTTGTTGTCATGGTTCACTTCCGTAAGGATTTCAGCAGCCTGTCTCAATACGGATGCGGCGAAGAAATTGGCTGGAATCAGGAAAGGAAAAACAGTTGTGTCGTCAGAAGGCCTGAAGATTGACGCGATAAGCCCGTTGGGCTTGACAGGGTTGCCTGTACCTGAGTTTTCGGCAGTGTCGTGCTGCCACTGCGTAATGCGCATGAACGAATATGGTCCTGTCCCGTCTTTTCTCTGTTGCTCTGACATGGTTCGCAATATCAGGTCGATGGTTTTGATCCACCTTTCATCGAATATGCTTTCGTCGCCGGTCACCTGCCAGTAGCGGTAGGCAAGTCTGATGGGGTAGCAGAGTGAGTCCAGTTCCCATTTCCTTTCGTGCACTCCTGGCAGCATCAGGGTGATGTCGGTAGCCCATTGTCCTGTAACCGGGTCCCGGTAGAATGCGTTGGCATATGGATCGATGCAGATGCATTTGTATTGGCGGAGTATAACTCCGCGTATCATTGCCTTCAGTGTCCCGTCTTCTGCAGCAAGGTCTATGTAAGGCCATACCTGTGCTGCTGAGTCTCTCAGCCACATGGCTGCGATATCTCCCGTGTAGACGAAAGTATCATCTTCACCGTTTTCGTCTTTACAGTAGTGAACTGCCGTGTCAAGCGTATTGGGGAAGCAGTTGATGAACATCCACCTGATCTTCGGGTCGGTGATCATGGCTGCTGTCTCCGCGATTTTCTTTTCGACGGCAGGGGAGGTAAATAGTCTTTCGCTTGCCGCCGGCCGCTTGTATTCATTGTAGCTCACATCAGCTGCCGTGGCGTCTGTCGCCACGGCAGCCAATATGATTGCCAACAGTATTTTTCTCATTTTGTCGCAATTTTGGTGATTGTCCGCAAAATTTTTCGGTTACATGGCGGGAACATATATGCCGAACACTGTCTTGAGGGCTTCCTGTCTGGCGTCATCAAGAACCGGATTTCCCTTTTCCGCAAGGTTGAATGCACGGTAGTTGAATTCCCGCCACCATTCGTCGTCCACTACGACAAGTTGGTCTGTTACATTGCTGGGACGTCCTGATGTTACGGCGTCAAGGGCTGTCCATCCCTCAGGACGGTACTGGTAACCATCTTTTTGGACTATGATTGAACCGTTCGGAATCTGTGATTTCGTGAGAATCCCGGTTGCGGCATAGTTCTTCATGTTGGTTCCCGGAGTAGAAAGCATGTTCCTGTCTGAGGAATTGTAGTAACGGTAGGGTGTTATTTCGAGTCTGAGCATCCTGTAATGCGCAGGGTCATATCCGCTGTCCCTGATTATCTTTTCTAAGTCAGGGTTGGAAGGTGCCGGTTTCGGGATGAAGATTCCGAATGACTCATTCACTTCGTCAAGAATAGAGGAAAGGTCTCCGACTCCGGTCTTGAAGATGTTGAATGCCCTGAAATTGAAGTCTCCCCACCATGTGCCGCAGGTCTCGAAGACCTGAACGTTAGTATTGTCGGGACGTGCGGAATTCTTCTGGTTTTCTGCAACCCATCCTTCCGGACGGTAACCGTATCCTTCTTTCTGCACTATGAGTGTCCCGTCCGGCAGTTCAGTCCTGCTGAATACCTTGGTGGTGGCGAAGTTCTTCATGTTTGTCTGTACGGTCATCGGGATATCCGAGCTTGAATTGTAGTAGCCAGGATAGATGAGTTCGAATTCCATGGCCTCATAGTCTTTCGGATTATATCCGGCAGCTCTGATCAAGGTCTCAAGGCTGGCGTTGATGTCTTCGGGGTCTTCTGTGACAGTTGATTGTGTTACCTCGTATGGCTTGGCAAAAGCATTGTCTACGGCTTCTTTAATCGCTTCGGTCTGTTTTTCTGTGTATACGTTTCCAGCAGGCTTCCAAGTAATGGCCGAAAGGTCGCATCCTGTAATCTGCTTTGCCCACATCAGTCCGGCAGCATAGCGTCCTATGTTTGTTGATAAGTGATATCCGTCACGGGTGAGATTGTCTCCTATGAAGCTGGTACGGAGATTCTGTATTGCTGTTCCTGACGGTATTACGAAACTGATTGCATCTTTGGTCAGCACTTTTTCATGGACGGTATTGACGATGGCGTTGTACATGGTCATCTGGTCTTTGCCGTAATTCGGAAATTCCGAATGGTTGCTGTTCTGCTGGTATGCCCATGTCATGTGCCACATCATCTTCGCATTAGGGCACAGTTCCTTTACTTTTGCAATGATTGTTGTAAGATAAGGCTCGTATGTGTCAGGCATCCCGGAAGAGCCGCTGGCCTGCTGCATTGATATGTAGTCCCAGCTGTCGCTTCTTATGGCATCTGTGCTGCTGAATGAAGCTGTCGTTTTCCATGTGCCGTCAGTATTCACGCGGTAGTCATATCTGCCTTCTCCGCTGGTTATGTTGTTGGCATGTGTGGCAAGGGTGCATCCTCCTATGTACAGGTTTCCGAGCTTGATCGAGGTGTAGCCGGCTTGTTCGAGTATCTGGTACAGATACTCCATGGCATCATCGGAGAAGCTGTTTCCGATTGCAAGAATCCTTATGCTCCCATCGTCTTTCTTGCTTGACTGGGTTATGGTGAGAGTCTCTGATATTGAATATTCGGTATTCTCGAATTTTATGCAGGCAGTGCGTGCCTGATAGCTTTCGTTCGGGAGAACAATGTAGCTGAAGGTGTTGCCGGACTCTTCGTTTGGCTGGTCAGGCACAATCCAAGACTCGGAAATGTCGGTGCTGACTGGTATATTGGCCTTTACGTCAACAATGAATGAAGCCCCTTCTTCCGAACAGTCAAAGCTCTTTCTTGACAGGCTTATGTAAGGCTCGGCCGCAGACTGGATTATGGTCACGGTCTCGCTGGCCTTGCCGTTGCTGACAATGAGTCTTCCCGTCCTTGGCGTGAGTGCCGTATTTTCTGCAATGGTATAGCTTATGGCTGTAGACACGCTTTTGGTGGCAGTCGCACTGAGCCAATCTGCATATTCCTGGGGAACGGACACTGTGCAGGACTCGGTGGCCTTGGCTATGAGAGAAAAATTGCCTCCCTTGGCCTCGGCTTCTATCGTTGATGGTGACAGGAGAATTGAGTTGGATGCCTTCTGGTTGACGGAAATGTATTTTTTCGTCACTCCTGATTTGAGGAGGATGGAGGCTTTGCGGTCGTCAGGAGTACCATTGCTTTCTACTATGACATTAATGCTGGATTCTCCGCCTTTGCCGCTTGCGGGGCTCACATTGCACCATAGTGCTGCTTCGGCATTCTCTATGGTAGCCGTCCATGTTTTTGCCGAATGAAATGCGATTGTTTTTGTGTTTTCATTCTCGTCGAGAAGAAGTTCAGCATCAGATTCGTCTGCAAATATTATTGAAGATGTAGGTTTCGGAGGAAACTCATCTTTGTAGCAGGATATGAATGCTGCTGAAACGATTGACAGCAGAAGCATTATGTGCGGTCTTATGCTGTCGGAGATTTTTATTTTCTTTTTCATGGTTCTTTTCGTTTTGAATGTTTGAACAGCCATTCTATGTAGTCTGGTTCAGAAAATGCCGTGTCCCAGCTGTTGTGGTTTGCCTGAGGATATTCCACGAGACATGATTCAATCCCGTTTTCCTTAAGGACTTTGTGTGCCTCCTGTGAAAAATGCGGAGGTACTATGTCGTCCTTGAGTCCATGGAAAAAACGGAAGGCCGTCTTTCCTTTGTATGAGGATATCCTGTTGAGGTTCACTCCTCCGCAGATAAGCTCTACAGCTGCAAAGTAATCCGGGTTGCGCATCGCAAGGTCAAGGATACCGAAAGCTCCCATAGACAGTCCGGTTCCGTAAATGCGGTCTTTGTCTGCAATGCCAAGGATTATGAATGAATCCACCAGTTCCTTTACAGACATCAGTGAAGCTGAAATCGGAGCGGCTTCCGGAAATGTGCGTTCCGCATTGCTGGTCACAGGACGCACTATGTTTACCCAATAGTCTTCTTTTGGGCACTGCGGAACAATCACAATCGCCTGCTCAAGCATTTTGTCTGACAGAAGCAGTTGCTGGCCATGTGCCGTCTGGCTGCGGTTGTCAGTTCCCCTTTCTCCCGCTCCGTGGAGGAACAGAAGAAGAGGGTATTGTCTGGACGGGCTGTAATTCTCTGGGAAAAGAATCCTGTATGGCAGCACTTGGCCGTGCGAAGATATGAAAGTCCTGTCCGTAAACTCTCTTCCGAAAGCTGCATTGATTGCCAATGACAGCAGCAGAAGAAGAAGAATGGCTGCTATTATCCGTTTCATCTTTAGTGAAGTATGGCTTCTATCTGATAAGTCTTTTTTGACGGCAAGGTCATGGAAATGATGTACGGCTTTCCTCTCGTGACTTTAGTGTCATCAAACTGGAATGCTGAAAGTCCTGCTTGGATGTCGGTTTCATATGACTGGATTTCATCCATTGTGGCTTTCTGCAGAATCTTGAAAGATACCTTGCCGGACTCGTCAGAGTAGTATTCCAGTTCATATTTTTCCTTGTCTGGGTGTGCCATCAAGTCGTACAGTCCTGTTTTTGTGTCCGCAGCGATGAACGGGAATCCCTCTCTGAAGACAGGCTCGCCGATTCCTGCACGTTCCAAAGCCCTCTTGACTCTTTCGTTTTTCATGAACAGATTCCAGATCAGTCCCGACCTATAGTTCTCAATCATTACTACGATAGGGCCCTGGTCTATGGCAAGGTGATTCCTATTGGAAACTTTTTCAGCAGGCTTGTATGAGTCGGCAAAGCCGTATTCTCCCTGGCACGCTTCTATGCGGTCAAGCTCCATAAGAACCTGGGCTGAATAGAATGGCGTATATGGGAAAGCGGAGATTGCTGCTGTAGGAGCGATCACACCGTCATCATCTTTCGGATTCCTTGCCGAATATGACGGTGTGCTGCCTGCTCCGTAACATGCGGTAAGTCCCCAAAGGCAGGAATTGTATCCGTGTGACGCAGGCGCATCGTAAATACAATAGTGACGGTTGATCATCGTATGTGAAAGGTTCTGCTGCCAATACCAGACCTTCGAGTCTTGCATGTGGCGCGGATCAAATCCGAGGAAAGAATAATGACTGAAGAAGAGCGGACCTCCGGTGACGTTGTTTCCGAGAGGGAATACATAGCCGTTGACTTTCCTGTTCGGATATACCGGAACATTCCACCCGCGCTCATACAGGTCAGGTGAAATGTCATGACCGTCTTTAGCTCCGAGGGCGAAGAGGTATGATGCAAGTCCTTCGTTCCATCCTGAGATTTTGAGGGAGTACCTGTCCTGCTCAGAATACCACAGCCAGTAAAGCCCGTCTTTGTTTTCTCCTGTATATCCGGCCCAGTCCACAGTGTCATAAAGCCAGTCTATGTCGTTTCTTATGGCTGTCTCTTCAGCATCAGACCTGTCGAAATATTCTCTGGCCACAATCAAACCCTCAATCATATATGAGGTTTCGACAAGATCTCCTGTGGCTTTCTGGTCTCCGAATGCCACGTAGCTTCCGTCTGGATTGTGCCAATGTGACCATGCTCCTTTGTATCTGTCGGCACCTTTGAGGAAATCAATGATTTTCCTGATGCGCTCCTTGCCCTGTTCTCTGGTGATCCAGCCTCTCTCGATTCCGGTTACAATGGCCATTACTCCGAAGCCTCCGCCTCCGATTGTGACCGTATTGCCGCGGTTGTTTCCCTCCAGTGCCACTCCGCTTTGAGGCTCAGCCCCGTCATAGAAGAATTTGAATGCCGCTTTCTGCTGCTTGTCAAGCACTTTCCTGACATTTTCAGGAGAATAGGTCTGGTCTCCGGAAGGATACGTGTTGTTTCCGGGCGTGCCGCTTCCTGCCGGTTTGGGATTGCATCCAACAGAAATGAGCGAGATTGCCAATAATGCCAAAAGTGTTCTTTTCATGATTTATCAATATCCAGGGTTTTGTGTGAGTATTCCGTTTGATGCATCAATCTGCTTCTGAGGTATAGGGTACAATTCATGTGCTCCTTTGACGAAACCGGTAATCTTATCAGTTTCTCCCCAGCGGATGAGGTCAAAATAACGTTCGAATTCCATTGCAAGCTCGAACCTGCGTTCCTGATGTATGGCTTCTCTCAGCTCGTCCTGCACATTTGTTGTGATTTCAGGCAATTTTGTAGGATCGCCTCCTCTTGCCCTTTCGCGCACCATTTCAAGTTTTATCCTCGCCTCTTCAAGCTGGTTAAGTTCGCATGCACATTCCGCATGCATCAATACTATGTCAGAATATCTGATGAGCCTGATGTTCAGCCATTTTGCGTCAGCCGTGTTCCTGTTGTACATCTGCTGCTCATAATATGGGGCATATACCTTCGCGTTGTAGTGAGGATTGGGTACAGCAGCAGACTGGAACTTGACACCGTCGCGTACATCTCCGTCGCTGAGTATTGTTGCATGGTACCTTGGGTCACCCTGCATGTCGGCTCTGAGCAGGGCACTAGGCCCGTTCAACCCCCAGCCTCCGTTAGGCTGTCCGCGGAAGCCCTGGACGCTTGACCACTGGTGGTTACCTGCGCTGTTGATGCTCAGTGACGGTTTATAGTCCAGATCAAGCTCGTAAACTGATTCCGGTCCAAATTCCTGCTTTTCTGTCCAGATTTCGTCAAAAGGAGTTGAGAGGTCATTGTCACCTGAATTGATGATGGCTCCTGTCCAGATCATGCATGTCGCCCAGTCTCCCATGTACATGTGGATTTTTGCGAGCACTGCCCTTGCGGAGTTCTGTGACACTCGCCCCAGGTTTCCGGCAGAGACGAGGGCCTGTCTGGTCTGCAGATGGGGGATTGCCCACTCCAACTGCGGTATGAGATGTGAATAAATCTCGTTCTTGTCAGTCCTTGGAGGTGTCTTTTCGTCTTGGCCGAGTTCATGGTCCACATATGGAACGTCTCCAAAGGCCTGTATGAGACGGAAATATGCGTGTGCCCTTATGGTCAGAGCCTGTGCTTTGAAATAGTCAGATTCATTTTGCGTTATGGTTTCGTCGAACTGTCCAGCCGATTCCGCATATCTGATGGTCCTGTTGCAGTAGGTGATGACGTTGTACCATGCGGCATAATACTGATTAATGACCCCGGCTCCTGCATCCCACGTATGGGTATCAATGATTTTGGCCCAAGACAGGTCTGAGGCTGTACTGCCCTTGTCTGCATCGTCTGTGCTTATGCAGTGGAGGCATGGAGCTGCGGCATTGAAGTCGTAGCTGTGCTGGTTGGCGTATGCATTCGCGAGTTCTCCCTCTATGAGAATCGAATATGGGACTTCGTCACCATTGAAATTGCCTTCGTACCATTGGCCGTGGGGATACCTGTCAAGGAAATTTTTAGAGCAGGATGCCGTGGCCAGGACAATGGCGGCGGACATGAGTACGTATGTGATTTTTTTCATGGATTGTAGATTTGATGTTTTGTTTAGAACGTCAGGTTGATGCCGAATGTGTATGACGTCGGAATCGGGAATGAGCCGCCGTCATCAATGTTGGCTGACAAGATGCCGCCTCCGATTTCCGGAGAATAGCTGGTGGTGTGCTTTATTGTCAGCGGGTTCTGTGCCTGTATGTAGATATAGAGGTTGTGCATTTTCAGAGCATTCAGTGCTTTTTTCGGTATTGTGTAGCCGAGTTGTATGTTCCTGATTCTGAAATATGAACCGTCTTCGATGGCTGCAGTTGAGCATAGCTGGTTCTGAGGCCTGGTCGAGTCAAGGATAGGCAGCTTGTCAGATGTACCTTCACCATGCCAACGTCCCAGCTGGACTTTGTAATAATTGTACTGTGCGTATGTCTGCCAGAATTTTGTGTTCAGAATGTCGACGCCCTGTACTCCGTTCATGTCGCATGAGAAGTCGAAGTCTTTCCAAGACAGCTTGATGTTGATGCCGTACATGAATGAAGGAATGGTCTTTCCGATGAAGTCGCGGTCCTTGTCGTCAAATCTTCCGTCCTTGTTCAGGTCAACGTATCTCACATCGCCGGGTTTGAATATATAGGATGACTTATGCTCGGCTGTCCATGCGTCAACTTCCTGTTGGTTCTGGAAAATTCCGTCGGCAACATAGCCGTAGAATGAACCTACCGGTTTACCGACAGCAGTACGGTGGTAGTTTCCTGATGTGATGTAGCTGTCGTCATTTCCCAATGAAAGTACTTTGTTTTTGACAGTGGAACCATTCAGGCTCACACTATATTTAAAGTTCCCAATGCGATCTTCCCAGGAAACAAGGAATTCAACTCCCTGGTTGTTGAGAGAACCGGCGTTGGTGACCGCATATCCGTTTCCTACAGATACTGTCGGGGCAACATGTGCAAGGAGGTCTGAAGTCTGCTTGTAGTAGTAGCCGAGTTCGAGGCCGAACCTGTTGTCGAACATCTTGAGGTCTGTACCTATGTCGAATGTAGAAACTACTTCCCAATGGATGTTCTGATCAACCTGATAAGATACTACAGGAATATAATATGTCTTTCCGTCCGAAGTGATTGTAGTACCCTTCGGATTTATGGTAGGGTAGGCAAGGTAGTCTCCAATCTTATCATTTCCGGCCTGGCCGAAGCTCGTGCGCAGTTTCCAGAAATTTACGGCAGATGCGTTTTCCATGAAATTCTCATCGGATATGACCCATCCTGCTCCTACTGAGGGGAAGAGGCCCCACCTGTGGTTCTTACCGAATTTTGATGAACCGTCATAGCGTAGAGTGGCGGTGAAAAGATATCTGTCCTTGACTGTCATGTTCACCCTTCCGAGATATGATAGGAAGGCATTTGAACCATACCAGTCACCATTTTTCTTTGAAATAGGGTCTCCGAGGTTGAGCATCCTCATATCTTCCGGAATATTCCAGTGGGAACTGTTTATGAGACTGTCGGCGCTGGCACTGAAACCTTTTCCCTCATATTCCTTGGCAGTAAAGCCGGCAAGAACGTTGAGCCTGATCTTCTCCGTAACTTTGTTGTAGTTCAGCGTAATGTCGGCCTGGTTTTTCATGCTCTGACTGGTTGATCTGCTGAACGCGGTGTGTCTGCTGTATTGTGATGATGCGGATCCGCCGTTTGTCACATAGTATTTCGGAGTATAAGAGTCTGAGATCCCATACACAAAGTCAGTATATCCCGCTACTTTGAGGGTGAAGTCCTTGAGGAAATAGAATTCGAGAAAACCATTCAGGAGACCCTGATATGATCTGGAATGCGAATTGGCCCTGGATATGTACATGGCTGCAAGAGGATTTCCCACATCTTTCTGGATGTTGTCTGCAGGGGTGAAGTATGAGCCGAGGTTGTTCTCGTCCCAATAGTCTTCCGAATCCCAAGGGCTGTAGGTCGGGATTACTCTGGCCGTGCTGCTGAGGGACACGTTGGCAGGATCCGTCTTTCTCATTCTAAGGTTTGCTTGGATTCCGGCTATCATCCAATTTCCGATTTTATATTCATTGTTTGTGCGTAGATTTATGTTGTCATATGCATTGAATTTCACTACTCCTTCATTATGAAGGTAGCTTAGGGAAGTGGTTGATGTACCTTTTGACCCCCCTTTTGAAAGAGTTATGTTGTGATTTGTATAGAATGCCGGGCGCAGCACAAGGTCAATCCAGTCCGTACCTTTTCCGCTCAATTGCGGTATCCACTCAGGAGAATCCGGGTCCATGTTTTTGAGCAGTTCATTGTATAGCATAGTGAATTCGTCTGCATTACAGAGTTGAAGCCTGTCTCTCTTGTGCACGACATTGACTCCGGCAGTTCCACTGTAGCTGACTTTGGTTTCTTCTGCAGCCGCTTTTCGGGTTGTTATTATTATAACTCCGTTTGCTCCCTGTACCCCGAACATTGCTGTGGAAGAAGCATCTTTCAGAACTTCCATAGTTTCAATGTCATTGGTGTTCAGCCACGAAATGTCATCTGTAAGCATGTTGTCTACCACATATAGGGGGGCAGTGCTTGCACGGACTGTTGATACTCCTCTAAGCATTATGGAGGGGGAACCGTCTGCGGAGCCGCTGTTTATGACATAGAGGCCGGGTACTTTTCCCTGAAGTGTACTGAGAGGGTTGTTTGTCGCAGCATTGCGGATTGCATCTCCGCTTACAATTGTAATGGAACCTGTCAGGTCTTTTTTGCGCTGCGTTCCATATCCGACAACAACTGATTCTTCCAGTTTCAGAATGTCTTCTTCCATTGGAATGTCATACTGCCCGGATTCTTTTGCCGTAAGGTAGACTGACTTCATGCCTGTCAGGATGAAAGAAACTGTAGAGCCTTTTGACACGGAAATACTCCAGTTCCCGTCATAATCTGTTTCACTGTAAATGTTGCCG
Organism: uncultured Bacteroidales bacterium; assembly: GCA_947177525.1. Lineage (GTDB taxonomy): Bacteria > Bacteroidota > Bacteroidia > Bacteroidales > UBA932 > Cryptobacteroides. The sequence goes on from CAMWUW010000009.1 coordinate 40,853, forward strand.
GCAGAGACGGCCACGCCTGGGAGAGGTTCTCCGGTTTCTGCAATTGTTACTGTTCCGTATAGCCTGACTGTACTGTCCTGCCCTGTTGCGGGCTGCAGTGACAATAGCATTGTGGCCACTGACAATAACTGCATAAAAATGAATTTGTTCTTCATACTGTCGGTATTGATTGGTTATTGGTTTCTGTTGTTTCTGTTCAAGGGACAAAAATATTCATTGTAGAAATTAATTCAATATTTGGCCATACCCTTAAAGCACTACAAAAGAAAAAGTGTGCGCTGGTGCACACACTTTAAAACCACTATTTTAATTGTAATTATTTGATATGTAAGATAATGTGTATTATTTGCCGACTTGTGAAAGGTATTCGTTGAGTGGAATAGCAGTGGGTACGTTTAACTTTTTCCTAAGTCTGTATTTGGCTGCCTCTGCTCCTTTTATGCTCACTCCCATTACATCAGCCAGCTCTTTCGTGGACATGTTCAGACGAAGGTATGCGCAAACCCTCAGGTCATTTGGCGTCAGGTCAGGATGTTTTTCCATAAGTATACGGAAGAATGATTGGTGTATCAGGTCAAAATTGTTGTAGAAGCTTGTCCAACTGTCTTCTGTGAATTCGCCATCTCTTATTATTGTCATAAGGGAATCATAGTCTGTTTTGGACATGCCTCCGGTTTTCCCAAATCCTATTTTAGAAAGATGCTCTTTGAGTCTTTGGAGAACCTGATTCCTGCGTGCTTCAATAAGAGAATAAGTTGCCAGTTCCTTACTCTTCAGGAGCACGGATTCCTCGAGCTGTTCATTGCGGATGGAAATAAGTTCTTTCTCTTTGTCTGATTCTATCCTCATCCGCTGGCGTTTCATGGCATTCTGGATTTCATGCCATGCAAGATACAATAGGGCCAGGGCAGATGCGATATATATTAATATGGCCGGAACGGAAGCAAATACAGATGGCTTTACGGTTACAGGAATCGTAATTATTGCATCTGGCTGCCAGTCTTCTTCGACTCTCCATGCCTTAAATAAATATGAACCGGCAGGAAGACGCTGATATGAAACCGACATTGTTTTATCCAAAAGTCTCGGTTCATAGTCATAAGGGGAAAGTTCATATCGTATATCTGCATTGTAATATTTGTCCCCGTCTATATGCAGTCCGATGCTCAGAGATGCGTTGTTTGGAATGATAATTCTTTCAGTTTCAGTGCTGAGCGAATGCATGGATCTGTTATAGAATGATTGTATTCCGGCAATGCCTATGGACATCGGAATATTCCTGATTTTGCTGCTTTGCTTCAGGTCATGTATCAGAAAGCCATCTTCCAATCCGAAAAGGAAACGCTCGTCCGGCAGGAGAAGCGCAGACTCAAACCGTTCTGTCAGACTGGCATTAAAATCGTTGAATCTGACTTTGTCTATAATTGTTATTTCGTCATTGTGGCAGCTGACCAGCAATGCGTCTTTTTTGCGCGCAATCCAATAGCGGTCCCTGCCTGCCGAGAGTACTCTCAGGCAGTCTTTGTATTCTCCCAATGGATTATTGAGAATATCAAACGGTTTCATTTTTGACTCCCTGTCGTCATAATACATGAATCCGTCCTTGTTGTAAAACAATACTCTGCCTCCCATTTTGCAGAGTTTGGTGCCGTATAGCGGAAAAAAGGTCTCACTTCTAAGTGACCTGCCGTCATCGGATAGGGTTATCCTGTATATGCCATAATACATATGCTCTATCCAGATATTTCCGAGATAGTCAGTCTCAAGATTCTTTACAGGACGCATAAAGCCTTCTACACTGTGGCTTAAACGCCATTTCCCGTTTTCTTTTCCATAAACGTACAATAATGTGAAAGACCCCTGTATCAGCACTTGTTTTCCGTCTCTGAGGACAAATTCTCTTGGGGTGGCGCCTCCGGGAGCGTCAGAAAGTTTTTCTGTCCCGTCTTCTGACATAATGTATGTACTTCCGTTTTCTCCGACAATTACCTCACCCTCAGATTCATATAGACTCCATATTTGTGAATCCTGGAAGTGCCTGCCCTTTATTTTGAGATCTAGATTATCAGAGTTAATATGGAAGTGGATGAGACCTTGGTTGGAGCCGACATAAAGTTCATCTCCGGATAAAAGTGAGGAAGTTGTCTTCCCGGCTCCGTATCCTGTCAGGGAAAGCATGCTGTCCCCGTCTTTGTAGATTACGGCAAGTCCCTTGTCAAGAGCGCACCATATGTTTCCACACTTGTCTTCCATAAGAGCAAGCACTGTATTGTCTATGAGACCGTCGTTAGCAGAAATGTGCCACAGGAGATCTCCAGACGGGGCAAATGCATATACTCCGCTTGAAATGAATCCCACTATTATTGTCCCGTCTTTGCATTGTAATGTACGGTTGGCGATTCCCCATGAACTTCCTAACTCGTCAATGCGTTCTGATTCTCCGTCGCCTATATTGTACAGGCCTTCGCTTTCTGTAACTGCAGTCTTGACTCCGGATTTTCCATTGAAAACTTTCATCAGTTTTGACGGCACAGCCGGACGCTGAACCATGTCATATGAGATGCTGTTTCCGCTGAATCTGCGCAGCATGCCTGAACTTGGCACAAGATACAGACTGTCTTCCGTCAAGTAGAAAAAAGAGGTTGGAGCATCATCTTTATGCAGTTCTTCTGTATCAAGGTCATAGATATAGTATGATGTGAAATAGATGAAGAATATTTGCCTGCCTATTCTTGTTATATGCCATATTTCGTCATTGTCTCCAGTATCAGCCTGCAGTTTGCCATATAATGATGTATAAACCATTTCCCCACAGTCATTGTATTCAAAATACCCGAACTCCCTGAATCCTCCAATATATACTCGCCCGTTTTCATCGTCAGCATAGATTGATCTTATTATGGCTTCTTTGGGGCCGAATGGGTAGAATTTGTCCCAACTTTTCCCGTTGAAACGAAGCAGACAGGAATTGTTGCCTGCATATATGAATCCCCTGCAATCCTGTGCAAGTGACCAGTTCTGGCTTCTTGCATCATATTCAGAGGGGGTGAAGTTTCTGAAAAACGGTGCAGGAACAGCATCTACACGGCCGGCAAAAAGAATTAATGAAATTATTATTAATGTTGATGTGCTAAAGCTGAGTTTCATGAAATTTTCAACAAGAAGGATGTATATGGTGCTTTTATGAATATCTCGTAGTGCAACAAAGTTAAGCCATTTTCCGTGAAATGCAATTTATTTTATTTCTGGCCGGGACACAATATAAACAGGGACAGTTCCATGATAGAAACTGCCCCTGTTTATATTGTGCCGACATTCATTGCCGGACTATTTAGTATGACTTAAAGTCTTAGAACATCTCAGGATCGTTGTTCCCGTTGTTCTCCGTAAACTCAGGTGCTCCTTCCGGACGGCGATTGTCGCGGCGAGGGCCCCTGTTGTCCCTGCGGTCGTCGCGGCGAGGGCCTCTGCGGTCATCACGGCGCATTCCGCCACGGTCGTCACGGCGAGGACCTCTGTCACCCTGAGGACGCGGTCTGCGCTCAGGCTCTACATATCCTTCCGGCTTCTCGATGAGTGCCTTGCGGGAAAGTCTCATCTTTCCGGTCTTCTCATCCACTTCAAGGAGTTTTACGTCCACTTCATCGCCGATGCTGAGGACATCCTCAACCTTTTCAGTCTTCTGCCAGTCGATTTCAGAAACATGGAGCAGACCTTCTTTTCCTGGAAGTATCTCGATGAATGCACCGAACTCAAGAATTGAAACGACCTTTCCGTGATATACGGTTCCAACCTCAGGAACAGCGCAGATTCCGTTGATCCAGTTGAGCGCCTTGTCCATAGACTCCTTGTTCTCTCCGAAAATGTCCACAACTCCCTGTGACACGCCATTGGTGTTCTCCTCGGTAATTGTAATGACTGTTCCGGTCTCCCTCTGAATCTTCTGGATGACCTCTCCGCCTTTTCCGATGATGGCTCCGATGAAGTCTCCTGGAACGCGGATCTGGATGATGCGCGGTACGAACGGCTTGTAGTCCTCACGCGGCTCGCTGATGGTCTTCATCATCTCACCCATGATGTGCATCCTGCCCTGGCGTGCCTGCTCAAGTGCCTTTGCGAGCACATCGTATGAGAGACCGTCAACCTTGATGTCCATCTGAGTAGCTGTGATTCCGTCCTTTGTACCGGTCACCTTGAAGTCCATGTCTCCGAGATGGTCCTCATCTCCGAGTATGTCGGTAAGGATTGCATAACGTCCGTTAGGGTTCTCCTTGTCAGTTATGAGTCCCATTGCCACACCAGCCACAGGCTTCTTAAGCTTGACACCTGCATCCATAAGGGCGAGGCAGCCTGCACATACTGTTGCCATTGACGATGAACCGTTTGACTCAAGTATGTCAGAAACTACACGTACTGCATACGGATTCTCCGGTGCCATAGGAATCATAGGCTTCAGTGCTCTGTAGGCCAGGTTTCCGTGACCAATCTCACGACGTCCCACGCCTCTCTGAGCCTTTGCGTCTCCGGTTGAGAACGGAGGGAAGTTGTAGTGGAGGACAAACTGGTCTGTGCCCTGTACGAGAACTTCGTCACGCTCTTTCATGTCGAGCTTTGTTCCGAGAGTTACAGTGGACAGAGACTGTGTCTCACCACGAGTGAATATTGCTGAACCGTGTGCACAAGGAAGATAGTTTGTCTCGCACCATATAGGGCGCACTTCTGTTGTGCTGCGTCCGTCAAGACGGAGTCCTTCGTCAAGAATCATGTTTCTCATGGCTGCCTTCTCAACAGCATGATAGTATCTTTCAACCATCATCTTCTTGTCTTCGCGCTCCTCTTCAGGAATAGTCTGGTAGAATTCTTCTTTGAGAGCCTCGAAAGCGTCAGACCTTTCGTGCTTTGCAGAGCCTGATTTTGCAATTGCATAGCATCTGTCGTAGCAGAAATCCTGGATTGCCTTGCGGAGCTCCTCGTCATTCTCCTCGTGGCAGTAGCTTCTCTTGACGGTCTTTCCGACAGCCTCGGTAAGCTCCATCTGCACCTTGCAGTGCTTCTTTATCTCTTCGTGTGCGAACTTGATTGCCTCAAGCATATCCTGCTCGCTCACCTCTTTCATCTCACCCTCAACCATCATGATGTTGTCGTATGTGGCTGCAACCATGATGTCGATGTCGGCGTCAGCCATCTCGCTGAAGTTAGGGTTGATTTTGAGTTCTCCGTTTATCCTTGCGACCCTCACCTCGGATATCGGGCCTTCGAACGGTATGTCGCTGACCGCAAGGGCTGCTGATGCTGCAAGTCCTGCGAGCGCATCAGGCTGGATGTCCTTCTCCGCAGAGATCAGGTTTACGGTTACGAACACCTCTGCATGGAAATCCTCCGGGAAAAGAGGCCTGAGAGCCCTGTCAACGAGTCTTGCGATGAGAATTTCATAGTCTGAGGCCTTGCCCTCGCGCTTCATGAATCCTCCTGGAAATCTTCCGGCAGATGCATATTTCTCCTTGTAGTCTACCTGCAGCGGCATGAAGTCTACGTCATCTTTTGCATCTTTTGCACAGGTTACGGCTGCCAGGAGCATTGTGCCTCCCATCTTTACAACTACAGAACCATCTGCCTGCTTGGCAAGTTTGCCGGTCTCGATTTCAATTACCCTACCGTCGGATAATTCGATTTTCTTGTTTATGATATTCATTACTTCTTTTTCAACCTGCCTTCCCCTTTGGAAGTCATTATTAATTTCTCTGTTCCGTCCATACGGAGTCCTTTGCGGCTCCTACATATAGTTACGTCTATATATTGTTCTGCCCGGTAACGCCGCAGGTTGATTTGTTAGCGTTTCCGGAGCGTCTTTGCGTGAAAAAAGGGGGAACAACCCCATTGGGCATATCCCCCTTTCGCCGGTTCCTACTATGATGTAGCTTATCGACGGAGGCCAAGCTCCTTGACGATAGCTCTGTATCTCTCGATGTCAATAGACTTGAGATAATCAAGTACACGACGTCTCTTACCTACAAGTCTCAGCAAAGAACGACGTGTAGAGTAGTCCTTCTTGTTGTTTCTGAGGTGCTCGGTAAGGTGAGCGATACGGTAGGAAAATAAAGCCACCTGGCTTTCAGGAGAGCCGGTGTCAGTATTAGACTTTCCGTACTTCGCGAAAAGCTCCTGTTTTTTCTCTGGTGCCAAATATTCAGCCATTGCGAAAAAAAATTAGGGGTTAATTAATTGGATATGCCCGCCGTAGTGGCAAAGCGGGCGCAAAGATAGACAGAAAAATCAGATAAAACAAACTGTTTGAGGAAAATATTTCATGCTGTTCTGCAACAAATTTCATGCATGCCGAGTCTAACAGGCGTGTCTCCTCAAAAGATATGCTCGCAAGGCTTAATTTGTCTATGCCGGGTGCGGAGCGATTGTAAACGCAGTTTAAAATAATTTTTGCTGAGCAAAGATGTTTGTATGCACGTTGTCGTTCATAGTGTTACAGTACCTTATAATTCAAAAATAGATATGGAATTTAGTCTTAAAAAGTTGTCGTGCCTTGCTGTAATGGTTTGGATTACAGCGGTTTCTTTGTATGCGGAAGATGTAAGGTCATTGAAGGGAAAAGTTATGGAGAAGGTTTCCGGTGAATCGCTTGCCTATGTAACCGTTGCCTTGACTGATGTCTCAGGCCATGTCTTGGGAGGGGCTACAAGCGACTCGTCCGGTGTGTTCATCCTCAATATGCCTTCGGATTCAGTACGCTGCGAAGCCGCTGGGCTTGTTTATTCCTTTGTCGGCTACAGGGAGTTCCGGGTTTCTGTTGAAGAAGCTTTGGAGAAGGTCGAAGGAGAGGAGGGCATGTTAAGGACAGTCGCCCTGGAGGAGGATGCACAGATGCTTGAAGGTGCTGCGGTGTCAGGAAAAAGGCCTCTTCTGGAACAGCATTTTGACCGCATTGTGCTCAATGTCTCCGAACTTGCGGTGGCACATACCGGAAATGCGCTTGATGTCCTTAAAAGTTCTCCGGGAGTGACTGTCGACAAGGACGGGAATATACGGCTTAACGGACAGACTGTTTCCGTGTGGATAGACGGCAGGCCTTCGCAGATGTCCGGAAAGGACCTTGAAGCATATCTGCTCGGCAGTACAGGGGACACTATAGATAAGGTGGAGCTGATAAGCAGTCCGTCTGCAAAATATGATGCGGAGGGAAGCGGCGGAATAATAAATATAAGAACGAGAAAAGGGTTCATGAAAGGACTCAACGGCTCGGTGATGGTAAGTGCCGGGGCCGGCTTTTTCCCGGAAATCTCATGGAGCGGCTCGGTCTCTGCCAATTTGATGTACAAGACAGACAAGACAAATACCTCGTTTTCGTATTCTCCTGGTTATTATGGCCGCAGCAGGATGCTGGAGGAGACCAAGCTTTATGGAGAGGGCAATGCGTGCATGCAGGTTTCAGAATCCGGGTCTGAGGGATATTGGATGGGACATAACATCTCCATCGGAAATGACTGGTCAATATCAAAGAAGGATATACTTGGATTTGTGTTCAGGACAACAATATCGGACGACCGGAACAAAACCATTCCGGGAAGCAGGATTACGGACTACAGGGGGCTGGATGATGGTGAGGGATATGTGTGTTCTGTCCTGAATTCTGCTACGGAAGAAGTCTATTCCACCACAAGATATTCCGTAAACCTTAATTACACCAGGACATTTGACGAATCAAAGTTTCAGGAGCTGACACTGAACGCAGATTATGACCGTACGAACGGACGGGTCGGCAATTCACAGGACAATGTATTTGACAGGGCGTTGTCGGAGCCTGGTACAGTGGAACCGGAGGACTATGGCTTTAAGGACAACACGACGAGGATTCTTGACCTGTATTCGTTTAAGGCCGACTATTCCCAGGCGTTCTGGAAAAGTACAGGAAGGATTGAGGCTGGGGTAAAGGCTGCTGTCTCGGTTACGCGCAACTGGTTCAGCAAATATGATTATCTTCCCGGGACATCCGGTGGACTGCAGCCTTCATGGGTGTTGCCTGATGTGCCGTCAGAGCGCAATGACTTTACCTACAACGAGCAGGTATATGCTGCATACCTGAATGTGGCCAAGCAGTTTTCGCGGAAGTGGAATGCGCAGCTCGGTGTGCGCGCTGAATATACGGTCCAGCAGGGGGACTGGATGACAGGCGTGAATCCGGACGGGACATCTTCCGGCACAAAGAGGACTTATAAGGATTACCTTGACTTTTTCCCTAATGCCAACATCTGCTATATGCCGTCGCCAAAGGCAATCCTGACGGCGAGCTACTCCTATCGGTTGAGCAGACCTAAATATTGGCAGATGAATCCTTTCCGCCAGTATATGAATGCAACCACATATACACAGGGAGACCCTGCCCTGAGCCCTTCATATATACAGAGTGCGCAGTTTTCCGCTGTCCTGTTCAGCAGGATGACAATCTGTCTCGGATATTCCAATAACAGAAACTACTCTGAGTATCAGGTGCCTGTATATGACCGTGAGACGGGGATGATGGAGCTGAAGTATGCAAATGCTGGCGTTCAGCAGGGTGCGTATGCTTCGGTCGCGGTTTCTGAATTGCCGATTACAAAATGGTGGAACTTTACACTCAGCGGCTCCTACTGCTATAACTGGTTCAATGCGTATCCGGCGTCAACTGGCATGGATGATGGCTTTGCCAACATGGGAGGGATGTTCCACGGATATTTCAGTACAACTTTTTTCCTGCCGAAGTCATTTAAAATAAGCCTTGACGGATGGGGGGCTACGTCACAGGTCGCGGGATATTATACGGTAGGACCGATGCTTATGCTGGGGTTCAACGCCGAAAAGTCGCTTTGGGACGGGCGGGGACGTCTTGCATTAAGAGTCAATGACTTTGCAAATACATTAAGGCAGAATATTTATATGAGGGAAGGGGATGCCATAACCTACAGGTTCCGGAATGATTCAGGCAATCTCGGTGTTTCTCTTTCGTTCACGTGGAGATTCGGTACGGCATCGTCCTCTTCACGTAAAAATGTCGGCACTCTTGACGAGGACAGCAGGATATAGGAATATTCTTGTATCTTTGCCGCCCTATGCTGGAGAAAATCTACAATGACCCTGAAATAGGGGAGATAAAGCTTGTCCGCAGCGCGGGACTAAGGCGCATGAGCATAAAGGTGCATCCGCTCAAAGGGGTGCGCATAAATGTGCCGTGGCTTGTGCCTTACGGGGTTGCCATTTCTTTTCTCATGTCAAAAAAGGACTGGGTGATTTCCACGATTGAAAGGCAGAGGCAGAAATACGGAGCTGTGAAGGCGATGACCCCGTCCGAAATCGAAGCCATGCGGGCAGAGGCCAAGAGAGTGCTTCCAGGCAGGCTTGCCCTCTTGGCGGAGCGTTACGGCTTTACTTACGGACGCGTCACAATAAGGCATAACTCTTCAAACTGGGGAAGCTGTTCCGGACGAGGCAACATTAGCCTTAACCTCAATCTGGTCAGACTTCCGCGCGTCTTGTGCGATTATGTGCTCCTGCATGAACTGTGTCATCTGAGACATCACGACCACGGGCCGGCTTTCCACCTGCTTCTTGAGCATGTGTGTACGGACCATATTCTCAGGCTGTCAGATAGTGGAGACGAAGAGGCGGCGTCTTTTGCACGTGAGGCCGCAATGTCAAAAAGCAGATATCCGCTTGACCGCGTCATGACTTCTGCAATAAAAAAATATCCTTTGGTTTAAGGAACCGGCCTCCTTACCCAGCTTATTCATGAGTTGCTTTTATTGTGGACTATGTGGCTCCGTATGAGGATGGTGACTCATATTCGTCCGGCACCCTGAATTGGGCAATGGTCTTGTACTTAGTCAATTATGTCTGGCACGGTTCAATCCCGTTGACGGAAACATGTGCATTTGCACTCATGCATGACA
>CAMWUW010000010.1 GCA_947177525.1 uncultured Bacteroidales bacterium
GTGAGCAAATAAAAGTACAAAGTACTTAAATTTGCGAATTAGTGAGCGTCGTGGAGCTCCGGAGGAGATACAAGACCGAGCGTGAGCAAATAAAAGTACAAAGTACTTAAATTTGCGAATTAGTGAGCGTCGTGGAACTCCATGAGGAGGCACAAGACCGGAAGGAAGTAAATAAAAGAACCGGAACTATTTTTGACTGACTGTGAAGGTCCATTTTAAAGTTAGATAAATGGGAAAAGTAATTGCAATTGCAAATCAGAAGGGCGGAGTAGGAAAAACTACAACTGCAATAAATCTGGCCGCATCACTGGCCGTACTGGAGAAAAAGGTGCTCATCATTGACGCCGATCCCCAGGCCAACACCACATCCGGCCTGAACTTTTCTCCTGACAACAACCAGAAAAGGACTCTATACGAAGTGATGATCGGCGAAATCGGCATCAGGGACAGTCTTCTTCAGACAGAAATCGGCTCCCTTCACATGATTCCGTCACACATAAACCTCGTAGGAGCAGAACTGGAGCTCATTGAAGACACCAACAGGGAGGCCGTACTCAAAAAAGCCCTGGAACCCATCAGAGATGAATATGACTATATCGTAATAGACTGCTCTCCCTCACTCGGCCTGATTACAATAAACTCACTTACAGCGGCAGATTCAGTGATGATTCCAGTACAGCCTGAGTTCTTCGCCCTTGAAGGCCTCGGGAAACTGCTGCAGACAATACGTCTTGTGCAGGCAGGCCCAAACCCGTCCCTTACCATAGAAGGTTTTGTGGTCACAATGTTCGACGGAAGGACCAAAGTACACAACCAAGTGCTCGGGGAACTTCAGGAACACTTCAAAGACATGGTATTCAACACAATAATACAAAGAAACATACGTCTTAGCGAAGCGCCTTCATTCGGAAAGCCTATTATTCTCTATGACGTTATATGCAACGGTACTACCAATTATCTCAACCTTGCCAAGGAAGTGCTTGAGAAAAACAGCTAAGGAGAACACAGATGAGCAAACAGCAGAGAGGCCTTGGCAAAGGCATAGGAGCGCTCCTCGGAGCAGATGCTGACCTGAGCAATATCAGGAAGCCTGTAGGATATATAAATAAGGAAGTGGTAAGTTCAGACCAGCCGTCGGCAGGCACTGCGGACATACTGCGCATTCCGACAGACCTTATTGAGCCCAATCCGTTCCAGCCAAGAATGAATTTCGACCAGGAAGCATTGGAGGAATTGGGTGAATCCATCAGAACACTTGGGCTAATCCAGCCCATTACAGTGCGTAAGAAATCTGACGGAAGATACCAGATAATAAGCGGAGAACGGCGTTTCAGGGCATGCAGGGCGACCGGAATGGAAATGATTCCTGCATATATCCGCGACACCGATGACCAGGGCATGCTGGAAATGGCCATAGTCGAAAATATACAGCGTGAAAATCTTGACCCGATAGAAGTTGCTATGAGCTACCAGCGGCTTATTGAGGAATGCAGCCTTACCCAGGAGCAGATGGCAGTGCGCGTAGGAAAGAAACGTGCCTCCGTAACCAACTACCTGAGGCTCCTCAAACTTCCGGCAAAGATACAGCACGACCTGAAAGTATCCCTCCTGAGCGTAGGACATGCAAAAGTTCTTCTCGGAGTAGAAGATCCGAAACTTCAGGAGTATCTGTGCGACCTGGTTATAAAAGATGACCTTTCAGTACGCCAGCTCGAAGAAAAAATCAAGAAAATGACCCAGCAGAAAACTTCGGCCGAAGCAGAGGCCCAGGACCTGCCGGAGGAATATTTCAAAGTGCTGGAAATTGTCGGGAAATATTTTGAGAATGACATCAGCCTCAAACGTTCATCAGGAGGGAAAGGCACAATGACCATACACTTCAGCTCCGATGATGAGGTGAAAAAATTCCTGGCAGCCCTTGAGGAGTCCAAATTCTGAACCGGAATAACCCGAGATGCTGCACAGACTTCCGAAATACATATTAGCACTGGCCGTATGCCTGACTGGCATCACGGAGTTTTGTCATGCCCAGTTCAAGGAACAGGCATTCAGCCAGACATACAATGAAGCCGGTGATACAACTGCAGTTGCAGATACGGCAGACAAATTGTTCTCGTTCAAGGAATACTTCGGTGGACTGGCACATAAGAACACCATGAAGATAGGTACTATGTTCGCCGGCGCGGCAGTACTCCCTGGAACGGCACAGATATACAATAAAGACTATTGGAAATTGCCTGTCGTCTACGGAGGAATCGGAGCCTTTGCCGGAAGCGGAGGCTATTATCTGCACCGGTATTCAAAATCAAAAAAGGCATACGAGACATTTCTGACGGACAAGGCAGCATTCGAAAGTGAATCAGGACTGCCGTATCCGTATCAGGCGCCGGAAATTGACTACAGGGCAAAAACGACAGGAACATGGCTCATGGTAGGAGCCGGACTTGTTTATTGGGGAAGCCTGATGGACGGCGTGGCCTGCTATCAGTCAGACAAGCATCCCCACCCCGGCAGAGCCACTCTATACTCAGCCCTGCTTCCCGGACTTGGACAGATATACAACGGTGAGCTATATAAAGTCCCCATTTATTGGGGAGGACTGATGGTATCAATACATTTCCTGACAACGAACAACACAAACTACAAGAGATACAAACGCATACATAACGAGGCAACTGCCGTAGGAGGCACTTACGACGGTCCTGTATCTGCTGATGCAGCCAAATGGTACAGGGATGTGTACAGACGTTACCGCGATTATTCGATAGTTGCTACCGCCCTTGTATACCTTCTTCAGGTGATTGATGCCAATGTATTTGCCTACATGCACGATTTTGAAGTTACAGATGACATCACAATGAATATAGAGCCGGCAGTCATAGCTCCAGACAACGTCTATGCACTGCATCGGGGAACCAATTCATACGGACCGGACCAGAACGCAATCGGTCTGAAGGTCGGCATCAGATTCTGATATATGCCGGAAACTCTTAAAGCTACAATGACTATGACAATAAACAGAATAATTGCAGCCACAGTTGCGGCTGTACTCATGAGCAGCGCTGGTTCAGCACAAGGCGCACAACAGATCTCCAAGCAGGAAAAGAACAAAAAAAGCCGCACAGAAAACAGTCGTCTGCAGGATGAGAATGCCAGACTGCGTGAAAAGATAGATTCACTCACACAGGAACTGGACAGATACCGTGCAGAACTTGGAAGGACAGACAGTCTGACGACGGAAATGCTGGACATCTATGAAGAAAATGAAGACAAGATTGCCGCAGGACTCTCCCCTGAAGACTATACTCCGGAAGTATCTGACAGTCTGCTGAACATCTGGTACGCACACAGAGTGGCATGTACGGGAAACCAGGAGGAATACGACATGGACTCGGTCAAGTTCAAGTCAGATGTTCCGGACGAAGTATACATAGAAAGAATCAAGCGTATGAATTCTTTCATAACCTTGCCTTATAACGAAATAGTAAAGAACTACATAATATTGTACTCGGAAAAAATGCCGACCAAGATGTCGCACATTCTTGGCCTGAGCGAATACTATATGCCGATTTTCAATGAAATATTCAACAAATATGACCTGCCGGAAGAGCTGAAGGCCATGGCCGTCATAGAATCTGCATTGAATCCGACGGCAGTGTCAAGGGCCGGGGCAAAGGGCATGTGGCAATTCATGTACTCCACTGCCAAGATTTACGGGCTTCATATAGACTCATTCGTAGACGAAAGGCTTGATCCGGTAAAGTCAGCAGAAGCTGCTGCCCGTTATCTGAAGGACTCATACGACATATTCGGGGACTGGAATCTTGCAATAGCCTCATACAACTGCGGAGCCGGAAACGTAAACAAGGCAATTCGACGCAGCGGAGGGAAAAGGTCCTTCTGGGACATCTGGCCATATCTACCACGTGAGACAAGGGGTTACGTCCCTGCTTTTGTCGGTGCCCTGTATACAATGACTTATTATAAGGAACATGGCATAAAGCCGGAGAGCATTGAAACTCCGGCAATAATGGACACACTGAAAATCAACAAAATGCTGCACCTCAAACAGGTCAGCCACTTCACGGGAGCACCTATTGACGAACTGAGGAACCTCAACCCTCAGTACAGGCATGACATTATTCCGGGAAATGACAGGGAATACATCCTGCGCCTTCCCTACTCCTATACAAATGCATTCATAGAGTATGAAGACTCGCTCTATACGCATAAGGCAGAGGAATTCTTCAACCCGGTAACAATCAAGAAAATAAAGGACGGGGCAGATGGAGAGCGCATTGTACACAAGGTAAAAAATGGTGAATACCTCGGGAAAATAGCGGCAAAGTATCATGTGAGCGTTGCACAGCTGAAAAGATGGAACAATCTGAAGAACAACAACATCAGAGTAGGGCAAAAGCTTATTGTATATAGAGGCGGCAAAGGACCGGTACAGACAGCGTCTGCATCACAGACAGCGTCTGCAACTGCAAAACCGGCACAGGCAGCCCCGGCACAACAGTCAAATGCAGCAGCCTCCAGGACCGGAAGTTCATCCGTCTACATTGTAAAGCAGGGTGATGTACTTGGCAAAATAGCCGCACAGCACAATGTCAGTGTTGAAGACATAAAAAAATGGAACAACCTCAAAAGCAACAACATATCCATAGGGCAAAAACTCATCGTGCGAAAAACTGAGGCACCGGCAGGCAACTATACCATCTATACTGTCAAAGACGGAGATTCACTCTATACAATTGCGAAAAACTACCCAGGAGTAAGCGCACAGGACATAATGAATTTCAACGGTATAGGCAGCAACATAAAACCCGGAATGAAACTGAAGATTCCGACCGAATAATTCATATCTTGAATACACATTGTACTCTAAGCTCGGCATTGCCGGGCTTTCTTTTTTCCTTCGGCATAAAAGGATAGGCCGTGCATGAGGCCCTGGCATACAATCTCATCCATTTCGTGCATTTCCATGAGCAGACTGCCGACGTCCACAATCCCCTGCCGAAGAATGCCGGAACGACAAAGCTTCCCGGAGCATCACGTTCATAAACATAGATTCTGTCATTCCAGCTGTCTATGCCGAAGAAGCCCTGGCGCAGAAATACGGACATACGGGTCGTCCTGTATCCTCCCTCGGCATACCCAAGCATTCCTAAGCCGGTACAAAGGACGGCATTCAGGCGAAGAGCCGCAGACAGAGCGCCGGAAGCCACAGAAATGTCTGTGCGCAGCTCACCTCTGAAAGGCTCACCCCAGTCCCTATACCGGACAACAGTCCTGACAGTAAACTTAAGCCAGTCCGCAGCCATGTGTTCAGTCTGCACCCTAAGCTGCACCTGCATATTATTGCTCATATTCTTCAGTTTTCCTGACGGGAACAGTGCGGCATCGACAGAAAAAGTTCCGCTGTGCCTTCTTCTGGATGATCCGAAACCCTGCCTTCCCCGCAAGGCAATCCATTTCCCGGCATTGAACTCGCCGGCCAGAGAAAGCCCGCACTCATTCTTGCAGGAGGATGTACTGCATGCTGCCCCGGAACGTGAGCCATTGTACCCCGGCGAATAATACCTTGCCATTGCAGACAGCCTGACATCTTCCCTCACGCGGAAAACAGTCCCGGCCAAAACCGCAGGACTGAATGATGCCCAGTCAAAGGCAAACTCCGAAAACACATCCGTCCCTTTGAAGCAGAACGCCATGTCTGCCGAAGTTTTCATATCCGAAATCCTTGTCTGATTACCGGAAAAGATTTCTTCTGTCTCTCCATAATGCATGACTGAAATCTGTCCGCTGCGGCAATGCCATGCCGCATTCACTCCTGCAAGCAAAGAGACCTCTGACCGGCCGTAAGCTGATTTTTTAAGTCCAGGCATGCCGGCAAAGGCCGAGATGCAGAAATGCCCTGCCGAAAATTCGGCCGCTGCTCCTGTATGGGCCATATTTCCTGTATAAGACCACGAGGAAGAGAGTCCCTGCGGCCTGCGCATAAAAGAGGATGGAGCCCCCAATGCTCCCATTGTCATTCCGTTCCACAAAGCCAGCCCCTGGCCGAAGCGCGCATTGAAATCGCCTATAATCACCGTTCCGCATATTTTCCTGAAATCAGCGGCAAAGCTTCCGGTGAAAGCCGAAGGAAAACCTTTTTCAAAAGAATATTCATTGGAAAATCCGGCACTGCAATTGATACCGCGGCCCGAAGAAACCCGGAACTTCATGCCATAGCTCCAGTCCAGGGTTTCCGGCCATACCCCGTCAGCAGGCGCGGCAGCCGGAGATGCCCTCACTCCGGAACGAAACGCAATGTCGCCTGAGGCCGAGGTCCTGCCTGGCCCTGAAATCCCGTTCTTGCTGACAAGAGACAAAAACGGGGCGGCAGCAGAAGTGAAATCAGCTCCGAAACCATCCAAGGCCGCAAGTTCAGAATAAGACATCACATCTCCATGCCTGGAACGGTAATCTGCCAAAGATGCCATCTGATACCGTGTCAGCAAACCGGAAGATGCGATTTCGTGCATTCCGGCCATGTTTATCTTCAACGGGGAGGAAAGCAGGGCAGACAAACGCTCTACCTCTTCCGAATCCACCTCTTCCGGAGTGCTGCAGCCCGTAAGCTTCAGTATCAGCTCCATCTCCCGCACGGACTGGGCTGTGCACGGAAAGAGTGCCGCCGCCCAAAACAATATAATCATCACACGCCGCATAGCCGTCATTTTTAGTTAGGCCAAAAGTATGCATCCGGTTTGGGAATATTGTTGTTTTTATAAAAACAACGGCATTTTTTTCTTTTTTTTTAACGTTTTATACTACTTTTGCGGTCTGTTGCAAAAATATTTCTATGGAAAGGATAAAATTACACGACAAGACGTTCAGGACATTCATTCCTCACGAGGAAATCATGACCGCAATTGATGAGGTAGCCGCAAAAATCAATGCAGATTTCAGAGGGTGCAAAGACATACCGGTACTTCTGTGCGTCTTGAACGGCTCCATAATGTTTACGGGAGAACTGATGAAAAGGCTGGATTTTGATTGCCAGCTCGTATCCACCAAACTTTCATCATACGAAGGCACAAGCACGACCGGACGTGTCAAACAGGCAATGGGGCTTACGGCAGACATTACAGGAAGGCGCGTTATCATTGTGGAAGACATTGTCGACTCAGGCAACACAATCATAGAACTGAAGGAAATCCTTGCGGGACACGGGGCTGCAGAGTCGCGTGTATGTACCCTCCTTTTCAAGCCGGCCGCCCTGAAAAGGGAAGTCAGCCTTGACTATGTAGCCATGGAAATACCAAATGACTTCATAGTAGGATTCGGACTTGACTACAACGAACTCGGACGCAACTACAAAGACATCTATGTTCTTGACGAGCAATAGATGAATGCACCCTGCACGGCTGCATAGCCCAGGCCTGCCTGAGTTTACATAACAAACGAAGCTATATTTATCTACATAAATTCATCAAAGCTGCCGTGATTTCTTCCCGGCAGCGCATAATTTTGAAAAAATGAAATATTACATCCTTTTCGGCCCTCCAGGTGCAGGCAAAGGCACCCAGGCCACAGCAATGGTTGAGAAATACAATCTTCACCACATTTCAACAGGAGCACTTCTGCGCAAAGAAATTGCAGCCGGTACAGAATTGGGACTGAAGGCAAAAGCCCTTATAGAGAACGGAAGTCTCGTACCGGATGAAGTTGTTGAAGGCATGATTGAAAATGAATTCAGGACAGTCAAAGGTGTAGAGGGCTTCCTTCTTGACGGATTTCCGCGCACACTTCCACAGGCTGAGGCTCTTGACGCCATTTTGGCCGGCAATTCAGAAGAAGTGACGGCAACGGTTTCCATTATGATACCGGATGCAATGATTATG
Source organism: uncultured Bacteroidales bacterium (assembly GCA_947177525.1). Taxonomy (GTDB): domain Bacteria; phylum Bacteroidota; class Bacteroidia; order Bacteroidales; family UBA932; genus Cryptobacteroides. The sequence continues at coordinate 7,896 of CAMWUW010000010.1, forward strand.
GAACGCATCAAAGGGCGCGCGCTTAAGGAAGGCCGCGCAGACGATGCCAGCGAAGAAGTCATAAATAACCGTATAGCAACTTATCACAATCAGACTGAGCCTCTGATTGAATATTACGGCAAGTCAGGCAAATACTGCGAAATCGACGGAACCGGTACCATAGATGAAGTGCGCACACGCATTTTCGGAACCATGGACAAGTTCTGAAGAATATGAACAGATGCCGATACAGGCTGACACAAGGGGCTTGACAAGATTATTTGTCAAGCCCCTTGTTCTCATTTTCAGGCAGATCCATCCGTGGTTATCTTTGCCCCGGACAAATTATTCAAAAGAATGACTATCTTTGCCGGCCAAAGCAGTACGGAACAATCCGGACTATTCCCCAAAGTTTTGTACGCTTTTTGTATGCATATCGGGCTTGTGCCGAAAAAAGCACAAAGACAGTCCATTTGGACATAACTTTAAACATTGACGACTAAATTATGGCAGACAGCAATTTCATTGACTACGTAAAGATATATTGCCGCTCAGGCAACGGAGGTGCAGGCTCTACCCACATGCGGAGAGAGAAATACATTCCCAAGGGTGGTCCTGACGGAGGAGACGGAGGCCGCGGAGGGCATATAATCCTGAGGGCCAATCCGCAGTTCTGGACATTGATTCACTTGAAATACCGCAAGCACATCATGGCAGAACATGGAGGAGCAGGAAGCGGACAGCTCATGAAAGGCAAGAACGGAGCGGACATCTACCTTGACGTTCCTCTCGGGACTGTTGCCAAAGATGCCGAGACGGGTGAAATACTTTTTGAGCTTGTAGAAGCCGGAGAAGAAAGAATACTCGTCAAAGGAGGCCGCGGAGGACTCGGAAACAATAATTTCAAGTCGGCTACCAACCAGACTCCAAGATACTCGCAGCCTGGAGAACCTTTTCAGGAGGGCTGGTTCATTCTTGAGCTTAAGCTTTTGGCCGACGTCGGTCTGGTAGGTTTTCCGAATGCCGGGAAGTCAACTCTGCTGTCAGCAGTATCTGCAGCAAGGCCGAAAATCGCAGACTATCCGTTCACTACGCTTGAGCCGAACCTCGGCATAGTGAGCTACTACGACGACCAGTCATTCGTGATGGCCGACATTCCGGGAATCATAGAAGGTGCCCATGAAGGCAAAGGCATCGGAATGCGTTTCCTCAGGCATATAGAGAGGAACTCAATTCTCCTGTTCATGCTTCCGGCTGACGCAGATGACATTGCCAAAGGATATGGCATTCTCCTCAACGAACTCAAAGAATACAATCCAGAGCTTCTGGTAAAAGACAGAGTGCTCGCAATAACAAAATCCGACATGCTTGACGGACAGCTGAAAAGCGAAATAGAAGCAGATCTGCCTGCAGACATACCGCATGTCTTCATCTCGTCATTCACGGGAGAAGGCATCAGGCAGCTGAAAGATATGCTTTGGGAATCATTGCACAAAGAAGAATAAAAACATTTCATCATGACTTGGAACGACATACATCTGCTTGACCAGCATATTACGCTGAAAATAAACGGCTGGCATTCTGCTTTCAGTGACAAAGTCTGGGCATTTTTCTCAGACATACCTGTATGGATTCCCCTCTATGCCCTTATCGTCGCGTTCATCATCTGGCGGCTCGGGTGGAAAAAGGGACTGATAGTAGTGGCCGCAGCCCTGGCAACATTCGGATTCTGCGACCAGTTTTCCAATCTGATAAAGAATATCGTATGCAGAGTAAGGCCGCTCAATGATGAATTCATGCTTGCCAACGGACTTAATGTCCTGGAATGGGGAGGAGGATACAGTTTCTTTTCTGCACATGCGGCAAATGTCCTCGGACTGGCCACAAGTACCTTGGTGGGCCTCCGCGAAGACAAGCGCATGAAATATTACGGTTATGCGGCATTCATGTTCACATGGGCCGTGCTTGTATCCGTAAGCCGCATTTTCGTCGGAAGGCATTACTTCGGCGATGTTCTCACAGGTGCGGTCATCGGTGCGGCTGCAGGCCTTGCATTCGGATTTATTGCCCGTCTTGCAATACGCCGTTTTCTGAATAAAAGAACAAATCCCGTAAACACAGTAGCACAAAAATCATAGCAAAATATTATGAACATCAAAAAGTTCCTAAGGTCCAAATGGCTCATGGCAGCCTTGGCCATAATCATTATTGCAGTCATTCTTTGCATAGTGCTCAAGCCAAAACCTCAGGCTGTCGTTCTGCCGACTGTAGCGACAGAATCCGTAAAGACGGAAGATGTGTATATATATGGTGACTACGTGGGAAGGATACGCGCACAGCAATTTGTCGAAATCAGGGCACGCGTCGAAGGATACCTTGAAAAAATGCTGTTTGAAGAGGGTACATACGTAAAGAAAGGACAGACTCTTTTCATAATTGACCCGCAGATATACCGTGCACAGGCAAACCGTGCCAAGGCACAGCTGAACAAGGCAAGGGCACAGGCGACAAAGGCAAAGCGAGACCTTGACCGCATACGCCCTCTTTATGAGCAGAATGCAGCCAGCCTTCTTGACCTGGACAACGCGACCGCCTCATACGAAAGCGCACTTGCGGATGTTGCCGTATGTGAAGCCGACCTTACACAGGCAGAAATGACCTTAGGCTATACGGCCGTACAGTCCCCCATTTCCGGTTATATATCCGAAAGGAATGCAGACATAGGAACCCTTGTAGGCCCCGGCGGCAAGTCTTTGCTGGCCACAATAGTCAAAAGCGACACGGTACGCGTAGACTTCAGCATGACAGCCCTTGACTACCTGCGCAGCAAAAACCGCAATGTGAATATCGGACACAGGGACACAACACGCAAATGGGACCCGTACATCACTGTTACCCTTGCAGACGGTTCACAGTATCCGTACCGCGGCCTGGTGGATTTCGCCGACCCGCAGGTTGACCCTCAGACCGGCACATTCGGAGTACGTGCAGAAATGCCCAATCCGGACCAGACTCTGCTTCCCGGCCAGTTCACCCAGGTAAAGCTTCTGCTTGATGTGCATGAAAATGCCGTAGTGGTACCTTCCAAGGCACTCATCATAGAAAAAGGAGGAGCATACATTTTCGTCGTAAGACCGGACAATGTGGCTGAGAAGAGGCTTGTAGTGACAGGGCCGGAAATCTCCGGTAACCGTACTGTGATAGAGCGCGGCCTGGTTACTGGCGAGCATATTGTTGTCGAAGGCTATCACAAGCTGACCCACGGCATGCAGGTCGAGACTGTGGAGACATCCGGCGACGGCATGGCAAACATAGAAGAATAATTCATGAAAAGCGACTTTTTTATTGACAGGCCCGTATTGTCGGCCGTAGTCTCCATATTGATTGTGATTGTCGGCTGCATAGGCCTTGTCATGCTTCCGGTCGACCAGTATCCGCAGATAGTTCCGCCTGTGGTACGTATTTCCGCATCATATCCTGGTGCAGACGCACAGACTGTAACCCAGGCTGTGGCAACACCTATAGAGCAGCAGCTCAACGGTGCACCGGGAATGATATATATGGAATCATCCAGCACCAACAACGGAAGCTTTTCTGCAACCGTGACTTTTGACATTTCCACAGACCCGGACCTTGCGGCCGTGGAAATCCAGAACAGGATAAAAATCGCAGAGGCACGTCTTCCGTCTGAAGTCGTACAGAACGGACTCTCAGTCGAGAAACAGGCTGCAAGCAAGCTGATGACGATAACCCTGCTTTCATCGGACCCTAAATTCGATGAAATCTACCTCAGTAATTATGCGACACTCAATGTATTGGACATACTCAGACGTATCCCCGGAGTGGGCAGCATATCCAACATCGGAAGCCGGTACTATGCAATGCAGATCTGGGTACAGCCGGACAAGCTCGCTGACATGGGGCTTACAGTCCAGGACCTCCAGTCTGCAATAAAAGACCAGAACCGCGAGTCTGCTGCAGGTGTGCTCGGCCAGGCGCCGATTACAGGAGCAGACATCACCATTCCCATCACGGCACAGGGCCGTCTGTCTTCTGTCGGGGAATTCGAGGATATCGTCGTAAAGGCATATCCCAACGGCTCTGTAATCAGGCTGAGGGATGTCGCCAGAATTTCTCTTGAGGCCTCTTCCTACTCCACTGAAAGCGGAATAAACGGCCTGAATGCGGCTGTTTTGGACATCAAGATGCTTCCGGGCGCAAATGCGATGGAAGTTGCAGATGCAGTCAAAGAGGCCATGGAGGGAATTGCGGCGAATTTTCCGGAAGGCATTTCATACGAGATACCTTTCGACATGACAACTTACATTGCCCAGTCAATACATAATGTCTACAGAACGCTTTTTGAAGCCTTGCTGCTTGTCATCATTGTAGTGTTTCTGTCGCTGCAGAACTGGAGGGCAACGATTATACCTGTGATAGCAGTCCCGATATCCCTTATCGGAACATTCGGTGTGATGCTGTGCTTCGGCTTCTCCCTGAATATGCTGACACTGCTCGGACTCATTCTCGCAATCGGAATTGTCGTGGACGATGCAATTGTAGTCGTGGAAAACGTGGACCGCATTATGAATGAGGAGGGACTGTCTGCGTATGAGGCAACCAAAAAGGCAATGCAGGGCCTTGGAGGAGCACTCATAGCCATGTCTCTTGTTCTATGCGCCGTATTCGTGCCGGTAAGTTTTCTCGGAGGCATAACAGGGCAGCTGTACAGGCAGTTCACAATAACCATCGCTGTTTCTGTCATCATATCAACAATTGTAGCCCTCACTCTCAGTCCTGTGATGTGTTCGCTCCTTCTGAAGCCGGACAGCGGCAAAAAGAACAAGATATTCAGACGGATCAATTTCACTCTTGCCGTCGGGAACAAGTTCTACGGCAGAATGATCAAATGGGCGCTGTCCCACTCACGCCGCATGTTTGCCGCATTCGGAGTCATACTCGCAGGCATCTGGATGATGAACAGGATTCTTCCGCAGAGCTTTATGCCTAAAGAGGACCAGGGCTATTTCACTGTTGAGCTGGAACTTCCTGAAGGAGCTACTCTCGAAAGGACAAGAACCGTCACAGAAAGGGCAATGACATTCCTGCTGGAAGACCCAGACATAGAATATGTTCTCAATGTTACCGGTTCAAGCCCGCGTCTTGGCGCAAGTCCGGCGAGAAGCCAGCTGACAGTCATTCTGAAGCCATGGAAAGAGAGGGAGACTTCCGAAATAAATGAAATCATGGAGCGTGTAAGGACGGAACTTTCACGATATCCTGAAAGCAAAGTCTATATTTCGACGCCGGCGCTTATTCCAGGCCTCGGAAATTCCGGAGGTTTCGAAATGGTGCTGGAGGCCAGGGACGGCACAAGCTATGCAGACCTGCAGCAGGCCGTAGATACGCTTCTGTTCTATGCCGAGAAAAGCCCGAAGCTAAGCACCGTAATGTCCTCAATGCAAAAGGATATTCCGCAGCTGTACTTCGATGTAGACCGTGACAAGGCAAAACTGTCCGGCGTACCTATTTCCGACATATTCTCGACAATGAAGGCCTTCACAGGCTCCATATATGTCAATGACTTCAATATGTTCAACCGTGTGTACAGGGTATATATACAGGCTGAATCAGACTACCGTGCCCGCCGTGACAATCTCAACCTATTCTTTGTAAGAGGCTCCGGAGGTACAATGATTCCTGTGACGGCTCTCGGAACCACTCATTATACCACCGGCTCCGGTACAATCAAAAGATTCAACATGTTCCAGTCTGCCATCATATCGGGAGAGGCTGCACACGGATACAGCTCAGGCCAGGCGATGAAAGAACTGGAGAAGATTGCGGCCGAGCACCTGCCGTCTTCAATAGGTGTGGAATGGAGCGGACTCTCATATCAGGAAAAACGCGAAGGAGGACAGACCGGAATCGTGCTCGCACTGGCATTCCTTTTCGTATTCCTCTTTCTTGCTGCACAATATGAGAGCTGGTCGATACCGATTGCGGTAATCCTGTCCCTCCCGGTGGCTGTCATAGGAGCCTATATAGGCGTATGGTGCTGCGGGCTGGAGAACAACATATATTTCCAGATCGGACTTGTAATGCTTGTGGGACTGGTAGCCAAGAATGCAATTCTCATTGTCGAATTCGCCAATGAAGAAGTAAAGAAAGGGCTTGACCCGAAGTCCGCAGCACTTACCGCAGCACGCCTCCGTTTCCGGCCTATCGTGATGACGTCCCTGTCATTCATACTGGGCCTGCTGCCTCTGGTCTTTGCATCAGGCCCAGGCTCTGCCAGCCGCCAGGGAATAGGCACCGGCGTATTTTTCGGAATGTCAGTTGCAATTACCGTAGGAATCGTGTTTGTACCGTTCTTTTTTGTATGCATTTACAAAATCAAAGCTAAATTGAAGAGAAAATGAAATTCCATATAATATCGGCAATAACATTGGCAGCCATCATTTCATATAGCTGTTCTGCCGTAAAGCAATGCGCTGAGCCTCAATTGGACATACCGGAAGAATACACTTCATTCAAAGCCGACTCACTGACCATAGCAGACGTGGAATGGTGGCGTTTCTATGGGGACAGCACACTGTGCAGGCTTATAAGCCAGACCCTTGAATACAACAAGGATATGCTTGCGGCTGCAGCAAGAGTTGAGCGTTTCCGCCAGACATACAGAATAAGCAAGGCCGGACAGCTGCCTGAGATAGGAGGAAAACTTGCGGCTGACTATGAGACCAATGACTACTTTGAAGGCAAATCAGTAAGAGACCCCGAGTTTGACCTGAAATTTTCAGTAAGCTGGGAAATTGACCTCTGGGGCAATCTGAGGTGGGCAAAAAGAAAGGGCCAATCAGAATACCTCGCTTCCGTTGAAGATGAGAGAGCTCTCAGGATGACACTTATTTCAGAAGTAGCCTCGGCATATTATACATTGACAGCTCTTGACGATGAACTTGACATCGTCCGGAACACTCTGGCGATGAGAAATGAAGGCCTGAAGCAGGCGAAGCTGCGCTATGAAGGCGGACTGACATCGGAGACCGTGTACCAGCAGGCCCAGGTGGAGTATGCGTCAGCAGCTGCGCTTGTGCCGGAGCTTGAGCACAAAATCAAAGTTGCCGAAAATGCAATAGCCCTGCTCATGGGCAAATATCCGAACTGGAAAGTAGAGAGACACACATACGACGGAAACATTGCGGAAGGAATAACCATTCCGGAAAGCATCTCATCCGAACTTCTCATGCGAAGACCTGATGTGAGGGCCTCAGAACAGCGTCTTAAGGCTGCAATGTCTGCTGTGGGAATAGCATGGGCCGACCGTTTTCCAAGACTTACAATCGGGCTTACCGGAGGATTGGAAAACGATGCACTCAAAGGCTTCTTCAGGTCACCGTTCTCATACGTAGCCGGAGCTTTGGCGGGCCCCATATTCAGCTTCGGACGCAAACAGGCAAAGTATAAGGCCGCCATTGCCTCTTATGACGAGGCAAGATATAATTACGAAAAGAAAGTTCTGGAAGTATTCAAGGAGACCGACGATGCTGTGTCGGCATGGCGCAAAGCCAAGGAAAGAGTAGAGCTTAAGCGCACTCTGCGTGACGCGTCATACAAATACATGAATCTGTCCAGACTGCAATACCGCAGCGGAAGCGTCATGTATCTGGATGTGCTTGATGCGCAGAGGCACTATCTTGAAGCCCAGATCAGCCTCGGGAATGCCATCCGTGACGAGCATCTGTCTCTCGTATATCTTTACAAGACTCTCGGAGGTGGATGGAATACGAATGACTAAAGAGAAGCCAGGACCTTTTCCATACGCGTCCCGCGCGACCCTTTCACCAGTACGGCAGTATCGGAAACAGGATTCTGTCCAAGCCACGCTGCAAGTTCTCCGGATGCAGCGAACCATATAATGCGGCATTTGCCGAAATACAGTTCAAGCATGTCCGGAGACTCTGAAACAACGGAACATTTGCCTGTCCCTGCAAATTCCCTCAATACATTTCCGAATTCATTTCCAACAAAAGCCAGCATGCAGATTTGCATTGCCATTGCCTTTTCAACAATACGGAAATGCTCGGCAAACGAGTCCTCCCCCAATTCCAGCATATCTCCAAGCATGGCAGCCTTTCTGTCGGATGAAAAAGATGCAAAATTGTCCAATGCAGCTTCCATGCTCGTAGGATTGGCATTGTAAGCATCGACAATAAGGACATTTCTTTCAGTGGCTGTCATCTGTGAGCGGCTGTTTGACGGGACGTATGCAGCAAGGGCAGCAGCAGCATCTTCTGCAGAAATACCGAAATGCTCTCCTACGGCAATTGCAGCCATGACATTGTCGGCATTGTAGGCACCTACCAGATTGGTGCACACAGTCAGTTCATTCTGACCTCCGCACAAACTCCCGGCACCGGAAGGGATTGCAATCCTTAGGAAAGGATGCCCGGCCGATGTTTCAAGTATGCGGGCATTCCGGTATCCGAGTCCGTATGGAAGAACCAGGGAATAAGGGCGTTCAGGATCATTGTGAAGACCGCGTTCAGAGGCCATTCTGCACAGATGCGGATTGTCGGCATTAAGAAAGACACGGTCTCCTGTCCTTCTTAGATAATCATATAGTTCTCCCTTAGTTTTCATGACACCTTCAAAACTGCCGAAACCGAGAAGATGCGCCTTTCCGACATTTGTAATGAGTCCATAATCAGGAAGGGCGATGTCAACCAGTTCCTTGATGTCTCCCAGATGGCTTGCCCCCATCTCAATTACAGCAATCTGTGTCCGGCTGTCTATACGCAGCAGAGTCAAAGGCACACCGATACTGTTATTCAGATTTCCTTCCGTGGCCGTCACGCGGTATTTCACAGAAAGCACCTCACGGATAAGTTCCTTTGTGGTGGTTTTCCCGTTCGTACCTGTCAAAGCAATAACCGTCAGTGGCTTGCCGTCTACAAAAGTCATGGAGCGGTGCCATCTTGCAAGATTCTGCAAGGTCTTCAGCGTATCATCAACGGCAATAATTCTGCTGTCTGATGAAGAAGACAAAGCCACAGGTGAGCCTGAGTCAACGACAGCATAGGCCGCACCGGCCTCCAGTGCTTTGAGCGCATACTCATTGCCGTCGAAATTCTCGCCTTTAAGGGCAAAAAACAATTCTCCTCCTTTCAGGGTGCGGGTATCCGTGGTCACGGCGCCGCATTTCCTGAATATATCATACAATCCGACTATATCCATCATATTCCTGTGCTTCCGAAGCCTCCTTCTCCCCTTTCAGTATCCTCAAGACATTCAGTCTCATCCCACTCTATCTTCTTATATTCAGCTATCACCATCTGGGCCACGCGCTCTCCCGGATTCACGACAAATGGAGTATCAGACAGATTCACAAGGATGACCTTGATCTCTCCCCTGTAGTCAGCATCTATCGTTCCAGGAGAATTAAGCACGGTTATCCCATGTTTTGCGGCCAATCCGCTTCGTGGACGCACCTGAGCCTCTGTCCCGTCCGGAAGGGCGATAAAAATTCCTGTAGGAATCATGGCTCTCCCAAGAGGAGCAAGAGTCATTGGTTCTACGATGTCTGCCTTCAAATCCATTCCGGCGGACTTTTCAGTGGCATAACACGGAAGCGGCCACTGCGATTTATTCACTATTTTGACTTTCATTGCACTTATACTTACATAGTAACTCACAAAAATACACAAATAATTTCTAAAACATCCCCCGGGCGGGCAAACAAAGATTCGCTTCAGAATGAGAAACACCCTTGAAAAACAAGGCACTCCCATAAAGTTCTCAAAAAACCAAAGGAGCGGCCTCAGCAGTCTTCCTGATTTTCTCCGACACCCGGAAAGTCAATGAATGGGCCTGTGGCAGCTGCGCCTATAGGCACGCATATTGTCACGAAGGGATGCATGCTCACTTTCAGGAAGTGCCCAGTCGAGGAACCTTTCACAAATATAGTCCTCAGCCTGCCCTGACGGATGACACATGTCCTCTGCATAGAACCTGTAGTCCCTCAGTTCATCATTCATTATTTCATAAGCCGGAAAATAGTCCGTCTCCCCCGCCCCGGCACAGACTTCGTCCACACCGAGCAAAAGAACGGATTTACTTATCTGGTTCCCGTGTGCACCGTCGCGGAAATGCCGTATAGGACTGACAGTAAAAATGATGTCCCTTCCATGGCACAATTCCGCCATCCGCTTCAATGCAGCCGCAGTCTCCCCTACCGTGCACAGCCTGCGGTCAAACTCAGCGGCATTCCTTTTCAGGCAATTTGACACTACGCGTCCACGCCCTGCATGAAAATAGCACCATGCCGTCCCGAGGGTGACAATAACCTTGGTGCACCTTGCCCAGAAATCAGACGCTTCCAGAAGAGCAGCATTTGCGCACTCCAGGAACCCGTCCGCAGAAGGCCTTGCAAATGAAGTATGATGACTGAACGAACAGAACAGCTCCGACCCGGCCCCCATCTGCACCACGTCTTCTTCCACAAACAGCTTTCCTTCTGCAAGCCGTTCAATGGAAGACAAGATTGAAAGAGGATTGTAAAGAGTTCCGAACGGATTTACACACACGTCAAAGCCATAATTGCCGAGACGCTCCCCGATGCTGTCCGTAAAGCAGCTTCCGAGCATAAGAATCCTGTCCGAATAAGAAATGCCGGTCCTGCACGGAAGATCGGCAACTGGTGTCTGCAATCTTATCATAGGCACAAAAATACTCATAATTCCCGATTTTGTTTTTATCTTTGGAGGATTTTATTTAAATGAGATGAAAGCACGTCCACATTTATGCCGCACCCTCGCGGCAATCATAGCTGTAACCATATTCTGCCCCTTCATTTCAAGGGCACAGGATGAAGGCAAGCCTTCTGTAAATTTTGCCTATGACGTGGATTTTGAGATGGATTTCGACAACAGGGAATTGTACAGAAGCCGTTTTTCAGAGTCCATGACAATATTCGGGGCAAGACTGACTCCTTCCGTCGGCATCAGCATAAACCAGAAAAACGGGACATGGCATAAAGTGATGCTCGGGATTGACATAATGAAAGACTTCGGTGCATCGCCCCTGCCTCCTGAACTTGCACCTGAATCACCGGGCGAGGCATCTTCCAGACAGAACAACCTGAGTCTTCTGAGGGAGTTTACCCTTTACTATGGACTACGGAAAGAATTCGGGAAAACATCCATGACACTGTATGCAGGAATATTCCCGCGCAGATTTACAGACGAGGACAGGTACTCCCGCGCATTTTTCTCTGACTCCCTGACTTTCTATGACAACAATCTCGAAGGTCTGCTGATAAAGTTCAGGCGTCCTAAGGCGCAATTTGAAATAGGCTGTGACTGGATGGGCAAATATGGAGTGTCAAGAAGAGAAAGATTCATGATATTCGCCAGCGGAGAAGGCAAGGTGGCCCCTGTATTGTCCATAGGATATGCTGCATACATGTATCACTACGCATGCTCGCAGCTGCATGACGGAGTTGTGGACAACTTCCTTGCAAATCCGTACCTGCGCCTGGATTTCGGGCATCTCATGTCCATGCAGCGTTTCTCGGTAAGGCTCGGATATCTGCAGTCGCTTCAGCAGGACAGGCTCAACATCGGAAGATATGTTTTCCCTTGCGGAGGCGAACTTGACATAGAGATGAGGAAATGGGATGCAGGAATTGCAAACAGCTTTTTCTATGGCACCGACATGATGCCATATTACAACAGCAAGGATGCGTCCGGCATAAAATACGGCAACATACTGTATATGGGCTCACCTTTCTACAGAGTACACGACAGCCGGCAGGAGGAGCCTTCACCGGGTATGTATGACTGCCTTGAGATATATTATGAGCCTGAAATCGGAGGCTTTCTCAAAATAAAGGCGGCGGCCCTGTTTCATTTCAACGGAAGCAGATATTCCGGCTGCCAGCAGACTGTTTCGCTCAAATTCAATCTCCACAGGCTTTTAGACAGGACATTGCACAACAGACGGCAGACAGAGATTTTTTAACTGAACATATTTTTATTTAAAGTATGAAAAGATTTTTTATTCCGGCCATCATGCTGATTGTGTCAGCAGCGTCATGCTGCGGACCCAAAGACGGTGAATACACATTCCGCATCATGACAACAAATGACGTCCACGGACGTTACTTCGACTCGCTGTATGTGAGTTCACACACAAGCCCTTCACTTCTTTCTGTCTCATGGTATATTGACAGTGTACGCAATGCAGCCGGAGCCGAAAATGTAATCGCAGTAGATGCCGGCGACTGCCTTCAGGGCGACAATGCCGCCTACTACTACAATTATGTGGACACGACCTCAAAGCACCTGTATGCGCGTATGGCGGAGTACATCGGCTACGATGCCGTCGCTGTGGGCAATCATGACATAGAGACAGGACATCCGGTATACGACAGAATGCTCAGGGAGATGAAAATCCCGTTTCTCGCTGCCAATGCATTGCGCACAGACAACGGCAAGCCTTACTTCCCGGAATATGTCACTCTAAACAGACACGGCCTCAAAATAACAATAATAGGATTTACCAACCCGAACATCAAAAGCTGGCTGTCTCCCGCCTTATGGGAAGGCATGGAATTCATGTCGCTTGTACCAATGGCCCAGGAAGTTGTTGACAGAGTAAGGGAAAAAGAAAAATCAGACATCGTAATAGTTGCCGTGCACTCCGGTACAGGAGAAGGAGACGGGCAACAATACGAGAGCCAGGGACTGGACCTTTTCCATTCGCTGGCAGGAGTTGACTTCCTCATCTGCTCCCACGACCACCGCCCTGCGATACACTGCAGCGACAGCATCTGCCTGATCAATTCCGGAAGCCATTGCCGCAACATCGGTTTCGGGACAATAACTCTTAAGGTTGAAAACGGCAAGGTAGTCTCCAGGGAAGTTGCAGCTGACCTGATTCCTGTAGACAAGAACAAAATTGATGCACGGATGCGTGATATTTTCAGACCGGACTATGAGGCTGTCAAGGCATTCACTGTCAAGGAAGTCGGTGAACTGAAGGCGGACCTCTGTACACGCGATGCATACAAAGGGATGTGCGGCTACATGAACCTGATACACACCCTGTCCCTCAGATGCGCACCTGCACAGATTTCATTTGCCGCTCCCCTCACGTTCAACGGATTCGTAAAGGCCGGCACGCTTATCTACAATGACCTTTTCACGATTTATCCATACGAAAACCAGCTGTTCGTTGTAAAAATGACAGGAAAAGAAATCAAAGACTATCTGGAATTTTCTTACGACACGTGGATAAACACACTGGAGCCGGGATGCAGTCATGTCCTTAAAATTGTAAACGAGCCTGATCCGCGCACAGGACAGAAGCGCTGGTCCTTTGTAAACAGGCCATATAATTTCGACTCCGCGGCAGGACTGGTCTACGATGTTGATGTCACCAAGCCTGCAGGAGAGAGAATCATAATAAAGTCTCTTGCAGACTCATCTCCGTTCATCATGGATGAGACATACAATGTCGCCATGACATCCTACAGGGCAAGCGGAGGCGGAGCAATCATGAGAATGGGAGCCGGGATAGACACAGACAAAATAGATGAAAGAGTTGTGGCATATTATCCTGAAATCAGGAATCTGCTCTATGACTATATCCAGGAGACAGGAACGATAGACCCTGATGTCACAGGCAATCCAAAAGTGACAGGGAGCTGGAAATTCATTCCTGAAGACAAGGCAGGAAAAATCATTGAAAGTGACATGGAATTGATGTTCCCGAGATAAAACATCAACAAACAATAAACAGGCGGCCTGAAACCGGATTTCCACTGTCCGTTTCAGGCCGCCTGTTTAATTGCAATGCTCCGTCAGAAGTTGAATGCCACTCCTGCTGTAAACACATTGGTTCCTATTCTGTAATTCTCTGCCTCACCCCTGTAACGGTTAAGCATACCTATATTATATCCGACCTTGACGTCTATCATGTCAAAAAGCGTAACACCGGCGCCGATGCCGACCTTAAGGTCAAAACGTCCATAATCCTTTATTCCCGGAGTTGCTATATTTCCGGTTGTTTCATCTCCCTTGGTATCTATTTTTCCGGAATAATTATGATACGTCACACTATATTCTTTGTTATTGCCGGAAAGAGAGACACGGGAATATGAGTCAAGTCCTATAGAGAACACCGGTCCGGCATAGGCAAAGACTTTTACAGGTCTTGCAACAGTAAATGCATATTTTACATTTATCGGAATATCAAGGTAATGTTCATTGATGCTTGCTGTGGTTGAGAAGCCAAACATTCCGTCCTGCTTTTCCGCATCCCCGAAATAAGAGTATCTTAGTCCCGGAACAAGGGCTACAGAACCCCATCTGCCTTCAGCCAGATTGATTCCATAGGAGGCTTCCACATAAAAGCCGTTCAGATTGTCTGAGTTTTTGTTGTTGCCGGCCTTGGTCGTCATGGTTTCGAAATTATAGCCGGCACCGATTCCGAACTGCGCATTCGCCTCAACTGCAGACAGCATTGCGGCAAGAAGCGGGATGATAAAAATTGATTTTTTCATGATATTTATAAATTAATGTCTTGTTACAAATCAGAATGGCTAAAATTACAATCATGATAGATTTCATACCATTCCTGCATCAAGAATACAAAAATAGGGCATTTGCGATTGATTAAGAAAGAGAACACTTTTATTTTAAGGCAAATTATTTGTCAAAAAGTAGAAATCTGGCAAAAATCAAAATGTATTTCAAAAAAAACAGAAAAATATTTGCAGGTCCAAAAAATGTTACTACTTTTGCGGTGTACTATTTCACTAATACACATAAAAAGAAAACAAACTTTAAATATTATGATCAGTATTGAAAACCTGGGATTCAGCTACGGGGAAAAACCTGTTCTGAAAAATATCACGATGACCCTTGAAGAGGGCAAGATCTATGGACTTCTCGGAGAAAACGGCGTCGGAAAGACGACGCTGCTGACACTTCTGTGCGGACTCAAAAATGTAAAGACAGGAAGCATAGATGTGGACGGTCATGTCCCGTACAAGAGAGAGCCGTCATTCCTGTCTGATCTGTACTATCTGAGCGACGAAGTGCCTGAGGTCAATATGAAGGCCACCGACTACGCAAAGAACTACGGCAAGTTCTGGGAAAAATTCGACATCACAAAATTCCAAGAGATAATGGGGATATTCGAAAATGATCCTGAGCAGAAGATGAACAGGATGTCTTTCGGCCAGCTCAAGAAGACATACATCTCATTTGCCCTTGCATGCAACTGCAAATACATATTCATGGACGAGCCTACAAACGGGCTGGACATCCCTTCCAAGGCACAGTTCAGAAAAGCTGTTACCAAATATACAGGAGAGGACTCGACACTGCTGATATCTACGCACCAGGTACGCGACCTCGAGAATATAATAGACCCTATCATAATTCTTGACAGACAGGATGTGCTTCTGAATGCAAGCATAGCGGAGATTTCAGAGAAACTGTATTTCGACTACAGCAATGAAAGGAAAGACGGTGCACTATACAGTGAAATGATTCCCGGAGGCTCAATACAGGTCTATCCGAACACATCAGGCGAGGAGAGCAAAGTCAACATCGAGGCACTCTTCAACACGGTACACCTGCACAAAGAACTTGTCAAGGGCATTTTCCACAAATAATGCACAGCCATGGAAAACAGCTGTTTCAACATAGGGAGATTCCGTAGATATTTTGTCCACGACTTCCTCAGATGCATGAAGAAAGCAGGACTGGCAACACTGCTGTGCGGACTTGTACCGATATTTACGCTGATTATGTCGGCATGGATATTCACTTCGATTGGACTACATGACTGGCATACCGACCTTTTCATGAATGAAGCCATAGCTGCAATTGTGTCTGTCCTGTATTTCCTCATGGTTCCGATTGCATGCTACGGAGACTTGACAGACAGACGCAAAGGGGCACAGTACCTGATGCTGCCTGCATCACACATTGAAAAGTGGACAGGCATGATACTGAACAGCATCATAATACTGCCTCTTGTCTTCTCCGCACTGTACATAGGCACTGATGCACTATGCTGCGCCCTGCTGCCGAAAAGATGTCATGACATACTTATAAGCTCCCGGGCCAACGGCCTTGCCTTATTCTTTCTCCCCACGATGGTTTCCGCGGCAGGACTTGCAGGTGCACTGCTTTTCAAGAACAGGAAAGGAGCCAAGACATTCATCACGTGCGCTGTTTCATTCATCGTACTGTGCATGATCATCATTACAATCGCCAAGAAAGCAGATAACTGGCTCATCATAGGAACAGAAACAGAGGCATGGTACATATTTCAGGCATTTTGCACACTCTGCCTCCTGGCATATACATATATTAAAACGAAGAAAATAGAACTATAATGAAAGACATATTCAACATAAAAAGATTCGGAAAATATTTGGCTTCCGACTTCAGGGCAAGTGTATCAAGATTCGGACTCAGTTTCCTGCTGGTCAGCCTGATGGGACTTGTAATATACGCGGGCACAATAATAATGGGACTCATGCTCAACGGCACATGGGAAGGTCCTTCAATATATTTCCGCACAGCGACATTTGCAATATGCATCGCGGTCCTGGTACTGACCATGCCGGCCAAGATATACGGACACATTACGGAAAAGCGCGCAGGCAGCACATGGCTGATGATTCCTGCATCCATATTCGAGAAATTCCTGTCAATGATACTGATCTGCGGAATCATTGTTCCGGCCCTGTTCACATGTGTATATCTCGGGACTGACGCACTTCTGTGCGCCCTGGACCACACATGCGGATCAAGCATCTGCCACATAGGGAAAGATATTGCCGGCTACAGAAGCGAAATCCCTGAAGAAGTGATGTCCGCCGTAGGAGGGCTAATGAATCCTCTATCATATATAGACGACATGATCGGCAGCATCCTCATATTCCTGCTCGGAGCAATATGCTTCAAGAATGCAAAAGTCGTAAAGACCATCCTCTTCCTTATTGTCCTGTCAATGGCCCTAAGCATAATAGGAACACCATTCATGTACAGCTATATGGAGACGCTGGCCAATAACCCGGCAATGACATTGGAAGAATTCTTCAGTGACAGCTGGCTCGGCAATCTGTCTCTCATAGACACCGTAAACGACATAGCTGTAATTGTAATTGCTACAGCCGGCATATTCTTCCGCCTAAAGACAATAAAACACTGAGAGCAATCACAAACATATCACCATTATGGAATTCAATTCAAACAAAGCCATATACTTGCAGATCTGTGACGCTATATGCGAACAGATTCTAAGCGGCGGACTGCTGCCTGACGCACGCATCCAGTCAGTCCGGGAATACGGTGCTGACATCGGAGTCAATCCGAACACGGTAATGAGAAGCTACGAGAAGCTCACAAACGAAGGGATAATATACAACAAACGCGGAATAGGATATTTCATTTCTCCGGATGCCCGCGAAATAACCCTGCACCGGCTTCGCAACGAGTTCATGGAAAACGAACTGCCGAAGATTGTCAAAAGAATGAAACTTCTCGGGATAGACGCATCTGTCTTTAAGGAAGTGTAGATACAAGACGCAAGCGATTTTTTTTGCGTTCTTTATTTAAATGCAGTAAATTTGCAGCGTACTGAAAACCTGAGCCGGCGCAAAAACAGCCCGGTATGAGATTATTTATAAAAAATACAATAGCACTGCTGTCGATTTCGGCAGCAGTTTGCTCGTGCAGTATGGCGTTCCTTGACGGAAAGGCGGGAGCCTATGCTGACGGAAGCAGGATTCTGATAACAGGCACTGTATCGGAACTTGAATCAGCGCAGCCGCTGAAAGACATAAGGATTACTTTCAAAGCCTACGCCGCAAGTGAATCTGGCGCAGTCCCTCTTATTGCAGAAGAGACATGGTCAAAAGAAGACGGAGTATATGCAATTGCTGCTCCAGGACATTGGATGCCCCTCCGATGCACAATAATAGCAGAGGACATGAGCAGTGCATACGAGGGACAGATGCATGAAATCAGTGTCACATGGAGCGGTCCGTCATATGACAAAAAACATAATTCATTCATAGTGAATGACTGCAATTTCCAGTTGCAGAAAATCAGGGGCAAATGATTATTCCTCAGGCAAGCCTTCTGACTCACGCCACTGTTTCGGAGAACACCCCACAAGTTTTGTAAATTGCCGATGGAAATTGGAGCGGTCGCTGAATCCCGACAACTCCCCTACTATATGGACAGACAGGTCACGGTTTTCCAAAAGCATACGTTTTGCCTCCTCTATGCGCAAGGCTGTTCTCCAGGACTTGAAATCGACTCCCATTTTTGTAGTAAAATAAAGATGGAGAGTCTCTTTTGTTGTATTCAGTTCCTTGGCTATATCCTCGCGGCTCTTGTCATATTCACGGTAGCGCTTTTCCTCAACCCACTTGTCTATGGAATGCTCCAGACTTCTGAAATCCGCTTCCCCACCGGAGGCATTAATGCTGTCGTCACGCATTTCACGGGCCAATGCCCTGGAACCGGCCCTCCTCTTCCTGTGAAAATCCTTTCCGGAAAGCGTCTTGTAGGCAAAAGCATCCAGAAGAAGCTTATGACTTCCGAGAAAAGAAATGAAATTTGCCGTAAAATACAGGATAAACAAAGAATATCCCGAGACATAAACCTTCATGAAGCCGGTAGGCAGCAGAAGGTAGACAAGAATGAACATCTGAGTAAGCATCATGATGATATAGCAGAACCTTATCCACCGTATCTTGTCGTCCTCTTCCTCGTCATAATACTGTTCCAGTTTTATGGAACTGCTGACATAGACTTTATTGAAAACTATGATATGGGAGATGCACTGCACAATGAAAAGAACTATTGCAGTAACCATCACAACGGTCCTTGGCCATCCGTTGTCCCACCAGAATGCCTTTATAAGCACATAGCTGACTATTGAGGTTACACCAATATTAATCAGGAACTTGTCATTGTCGACATAATTCTCATCAAGGACATTGATGAGCGAATACGACAGGATTGCTGATGACATTGCAGTGATGATGAACATCATCAAGGCCACAAAAGTATCATAATCAGGTATTCCGGAGTAGCTCAGCGTGATGAAAAACAATACGGCACACACAAGAAAGCATACAGCTATCGTATTTTTACCTTTGGCTATCTTCTTGGCATATTCAGTATGAGGAATCTTGATGAGCATAAGAAGAAACCCCAGTACAAAAGACGTAAGGACCCCAAGCAAAAGGCTTAGTTCTATATTGTAGACTATATCTACGAGACTGTTCATTATTGTCAGAAAGATCGGTTAAGAATGGAAAGATGACCGGAAGAGCAATTTCCGGCCATCTTTAATATATCGTCATCAAATAGGCCCGGAATTACCAGCCGAGCACGTATGAGAAGATGAGCGGAGCCACAATTGTAGCATCAGACTCCACGATGAAGCGAGGTGTGTCCACATCAAGCTTACCCCATGTGATCTTCTCGTTAGGCACAGCTCCGGAATAAGAACCGTATGATGTCGTACAGTCAGAAATCTGGCAGAAGTATGCCCAGAGAGGAACGTCAGGCCACTCAAGGTCCTGAGCCATCATAGGCACTACGCAGATCGGGAAATCACCGGCAGTACCTCCGCCGATCTGGAAGAATCCCACTCCCTGTCCGCCGCAGTTGGCACGGTACCACTCTGTCAGGAAGATCATGGTCTCGATTCCGTTCTTGATCATGTTTGTGTCGTACTCTCCCCTGATGCAGTGAGCCGTGAAGATGTTCGCTGTCGTACAGTCTTCCCATGCAGGAACCACGATAGGAATGTTCTTCTCACATGCGGCAAGCACCCAGCTGTCCTTAGGGTCAATCTCATAGTACTGTTCCAGAACTCCGCTGCGGAGCAGCTTGTAGATGACTTCCCAAGGGAAAAGTCTTTCACCGGAAGCTTTCATCTCGTTCCACACATCAATAAGGTGATGTTCAAGACGGCGGAAAGCCTCCTCCTCAGGGATGCATGTGTCTGTCACACGGTTCATGTGGTTGTCAAGAAGCTCTTTCTCCTGTGCAGGAGTAAGGTCCCTGTAGTTCGGCACCCTGTAGTAATGGTTGTGGGCAACCAGATTCATTATGTCTTCCTCAAGGTTGTTTGCCGAGCATGACACAATCTGTATCTTGTCCTGGCGGATCATCTCTGCGAGAGACAGTCCAAGCTCTGCGGTACTCATGGCGCCGGCCATTGCCAGCATCATCTTGCCACCCTTATTCATGTGCTCGTCGTATGCCTTTGCAGCATCTACAAGTGCTGCAGAGTTGAAATGGCGATAATGGTGTGTAATGAATTTTGAAATTGGTCCTTTTTCCATTTTCATCAATAATTAATAGAAATATTCATTGTCTTGTCGCATAAAACCGATAAATTCCAATCAGCTACCGAACAGACCGCGAAATTAAGGATTTTTTCGCTATTTTTGCAATCGTTTTTTCCCGTTTTTGGCCATAAGGGAAAAACTTGACACATTTTTTGAACATAACATGTTAGATTTCAACTCAATAGAACAATTTGACAAAGTTGCCACCCCGTTCTGGTATTACGACATGGAACTGTTCCGCAGGACAGTTGACCATGTTGCAGAACTGGCTGACATACACGGCATAAAAGTGCATTATGCAGTAAAGGCAAACGTTGAGAGAAGGCTGCTTGAATATATAAGCGGCAAAGGCTTCGGTGCAGACTGTGTAAGCGGCAATGAAGTGCTGCATGCACATTCATGCGGTTTTCCGGCAGACAAGATTGTATATGCCGGAGTCGGCAAAAGCGACAAAGAGATATACCAGGCCCTCAATCTGGGAATAGAAGCCTTCAACTGCGAATCTCTTCAGGAAATATATGTCATAAATGAGATGGCAAGAACCTGCGGCCTGACGGCAAATGTATCCGTCAGAATCAATCCGGACATTGATGCGCACACTCACAAATACGTTACAACCGGCCTGTATGAGAACAAGTTCGGTATATCGCACCACGAATTCGACAAGCTGATAGCTCTTGTGCACAACAGCAGCCACATCAATTTCATAGGTCTTCATTTCCATATCGGCTCACAGATTACACGGGTGGAGGAAGTCTATGCCCTGGAATGCGAAAGAGTGAATGAGATTGTGGCATATTTTGAAAGGAACGGACTTGAAGTACGCAATATAAATCTCGGCGGAGGACTCGGGGTGGACTACGATGACCCGGACGAAAATCCGATAGCTGACTTCGGGACATGGTTCAGGACAATATCGGAAAACATCAGAGTCCGTGAAGGCCAGTCCGTACACGTCGAGCCTGGCCGCTCAATAGTGGCACAATGCGCGGCCCTCATTTCCAGGGTGCTTTTTGTAAAAAGCGGAGAGACAAAGAATTTCCTTATAATGGATGCCGGCATGAATGACCTCATAAGACCGGCACTCTATGGTGCATATCACAAGATTGAAAACCTGTCTGCGGCAATGAGACCGTTCTTCCCTACCCATCAGGCATACGACATAGTCGGCCCTGTATGCGAGTCAAGCGATGTCTGGGGAGCCGGACGCCTGCTGCCGCTCAGTGTACGCGGTGACCTTATGGCAATCCGCAGCGCCGGAGCATACGGCCAGGTCATGTCAAGCAGGTACAATATGAAAGACATTGCGCCGGCAGTATTTTCCGACGCCATGGATGAAGCCCCGGAAAGGACAGACTATTTCTCCCTGTGAAACCTTTGCACAGGAACACACCAACAGGAACAATAGAAAAAATGCAATATGTTTGAAAATTTGAGTGAAAGACTTGAGAGATCGTTCAAGATTCTCAAGGGTGAAGGCAAAATCACCGAAATAAACATCTCCGAGGCGATGAAGGACATCCGACGTGCCCTTCTTGACGCCGATGTCAGCTATAAAATAGCAAAGCAGTTCTGCGACGAGGTGAAGAAAAAGGCAATCGGCCAGAATGTTCTCACAGCCGTGAAGCCTCAGCAGATGATAGTCAAGATTGTCCATGACGAGCTTGCGGCACTCATGGGCAGCGAATATTCTGACATAAACGTGAAAGGACAGCCTGCCGTCGTGCTTGTAGCCGGCCTCAACGGTTCCGGAAAAACAACATTTTCAGCCAAGCTCGCACTCAACATAAAGAGCAAGCGCGGCATGAAGGTGATGCTTGCTGCGTGCGACTATTTCCGTCCGGCAGCCATAGACCAGCTTAGGGTGCTCGGTGAGCAGACCGGTGTGCCGGTATATGCGGAAGATGGCGTCAAAGACCCGATTTCAATTGCCCGCAACGCCATAAGCAAGGCAAAGGCAGAAGGATATTCCGTAGTCATAATCGATACTGCCGGACGTCTGGCCGTCGACCAGGAGCTGATGGATGAAATCTCTGCACTGAAGAATGCAGTAAATCCAACTGAAACTCTGTTTGTAGTTGACGCCATGACAGGACAGGATGCGGTTGAAACAGCAAAGGCATTCAATGACAGGCTTGATTTCGACGGCGTAGTCCTCACAAAGATGGATGGCGACACACGCGGAGGTGCGGCATTGTCAATCAAGGCCATTGTAGGCAAGCCGATAAAATTTGTCAGCACAGGGGAAAAGATGGAAGCCCTTGACGTATTTCATCCTAACCGTATTGCAGACAGGATTCTCGGCATGGGTGACGTCGTGTCTCTCGTTGAAAAGGCACAGGAACAGTTTGATGAACAGCAGGCAAGGGAACTTAAGAAAAAGCTCGCAAAAGACCAGTTCACATTGTGGGACTTCTACAACCAGATCCAGCAGATCAAAAAGATGGGAAACATCAAGGATCTTGCCTCTATGATTCCTGGCATGGGAAAGGCCCTCAAAGACGTAGACATGGACAATTCCTCATTCAAAGGCATTGAGGCCATAATCCTGTCAATGACTCCATACGAAAGGGAACATCCTGAAATAATCAACGGAAGCAGGCGTAAAAGAATAGCCGACGGCTCCGGAACATCTCTGCCGGAAGTCAACAAGCTCCTCAAGCAGTTCGAAGGAACAAGAAAGATGATGAAGACTGTAATGGGAGCAGGACCTATGGGCAACATGATGCGCGGAATGCGTCCGGGCAAAAAGCGCCGCTAAGCACTTCCTGTACAATTTATACTATGAGGCATTTCCGCAAAAATGGCCTCATAGTATTTCTAAAGATTCCGGATGCGGCTCCCTACCTTAGGAGATGCCGCATCCAGAATTCATGATTCTCTTCCAGGAAATGCTTTCCCTGGTATCCTCTGTAGCCATGCATACCGTCAGGATAGATCATAAGTTCAAACTTACGTCCTTTTTTCTGCAGGGCATCAACAAGCAGCAGAGTATTCTGGAAATGCACATTGTCATCACCCGTGCCATGGGTAAGTTTCAGCATGACAGGCTCATCCGCACATTCTGAACCGCATGAGGCCTCCACCGGGTAGCTTCCGGCATAATCAAGCGCACGCGAAACAGCATAGCCGTCAGGATTGTTTTCAGGAGTATCCATATAGCGTTCAGTATAATGTGAATCATATAGTGCCCAGTCATAGACACCGCCTCCGGCCACTCCATAATGGAACTTGTCTGAAGCCTGCATAAGAAGCATGGCCGTCATTGTCCCACCGAAAGAAAAGCCCTCGACACCTATCTTGTCACCGTCTACATACGGCAGGTTCTTCAGCCAGTCTGCCCATGCACAAAAATCCTTGAGTTCATATACCGTAAGCTGCCTGTATATCATGTCAAGTCCTTCTCTTCCATTGTGTCCTGCAGCACGCGGATCTACTGTAATCTGTATGATTCCATTATCCGAATACCACTGATTCGAAGCCGTAGGAGAAATCCAGCGGTCACGCACAAGGGGCGTATCCGGTCCTCCGTAAATATCAACATGCACAGGATATTTCTTCCCGGCGTCAAAATTCTTTGGATATACAATCATTCCAGGCAGGACAAACCCGTCATCCGTACGCGTATGCACCAATTCACCGAGGGCGTATGCATCCCTGTCAAAATACTCTCCTGCCATATCAGCCACGACACGTCCGGAAAGCCGCGAATCATATAATGCCGGCGCCAGATTGCCGGTCTCAGTATCTCCTCCGTGTCCCGAAGAGACAACCCCTCCGGAAGTTCTGAAAATTGCCACTTTTACAGGAGTGCGTGAATTGGAATAGGCAGCAATGAAATACTTGCCGTCAGGAGAAAAGCTGATTGAACGGGCATCATAGGCAGGATCCGTCAATGCAGTGATGACACCTTTGGAATCAACCTTATATAAGGCCTGACGTACGGTGGCGTCACGTTTTGCCGTAAAAAAGACCTCTCCCTTCCTGTCATCAGCACGCAACACATCAACATCCCAGTTCGTACCGTCAGTTAGACGCCTGAACTGCTTTCCGTCGTATGAAAGGAAATAAATCTGCTGCCATCCTGTCTCGAAATTCCTTGACATGTAAAGGCCCTTTTCAGTAAATACGACGTCATTTATCCATTCTGTCCATGCCTTTGGATAAGACTCATGATAAATGCACCTCAGGCTGCCGTCCTCAACATCAACACTGTACAGGTCAAGTTCATTCTGAAGACGCGGCATACGCGAAACAAAGAATTCCCTGCTGTCCGGTCCCCAGAAAGGAGTGCCGAAATACTGGTCCTGCCCTTGGTCAAAATCAGCCCATACCACAGCAGGAAGACCGGAAGATTCATCTGCATGCCCCAGGCCGCTGACATCAGCAATGCCGATTCTGACCTGAGGATTGACCTGTCCCGCCTTAGGATAGCGCGTCTGCCTCAAGGCTCCGCCCTCACCGAGGTCAGTGACCTTTGGGCTTACGGAAACAGCATCAGCAGCACTGATATGAAAAGGCGAATATATAGGAAACAGCGGCACCAGCGTATTGTCAAATCTGTAGAACCCTATTTTCCTGCTGTCCGGAGACCACCAGAAAGCCCTGTACATGGACGGACGGCCGAAGATTTCTTCATAATATACCCAGGAGGCATAGCCGTTCAATATCAGGTCAGAGCCGTCAAACGTCAGGCGTGTTTCTTTTCCGGAAGCAATTTCCAGGACATAAATGTCATTTGCCTTTGTATATGCAAGCCTGGAAGAATCCGGCGAATATGTAAGATTCACGGCTCCGTCCGGCTTTACAGGAAAATCAGCATACCTTCCCGGAGCTTTCACACCGTCCTTCCTTTTTCCGCTGCGGGCATTGACGGAAAAGGCGGAACTGTCGGCAAATGTACCGTCATAACTGAATACGGCCTCTTCTTTTCCGGTCCACTTCCACGCCTTGGGCACAGAGGCAAATTCATGTTTCTGTCCTTCCGCATACGCAGACAACGCCAGCATCTGCACGACAAACAGCATAACAACCTTTTTCATACTATTTCTTTTAATAATCATCAGTTTCTCCTCAGACAAAAAATTCATCTTTGAAATTAACAAGATACACCTTTTCCGTAGCTCGCGTCAAAGCCGTATACAGCCACTTCAGGTCATCGGCAACAAGTTCGTCCTGCCAATAAGGATTATCCACAAAAACACACTTCCACTGTCCTCCCTGGGACTTGTGGCAAGTTATCGCATCGGCATATTTCAGTTGAAGTGCATTATAGTACTTGTCCTCCCGCACTGCCTCATACCTTTTCTTCTTGGAAGAGATGTGTTCATAGTCCTGGTTCACACCCTGATACAGCATATTTGACTGCTCATACGTAAGAGATGCACTCTCCGACTCCAGTGTATCAAGTATCACCTTGGCCGTAATTTCCTGGTCGTCATAATCCGGGAAAGAGAGACGGGCTTCGGCGAAATGCAGGCCATATCTGTCCTCATATTTTGAAATCTTCTTCAACTTGACTATATCGCCGTTCGCTATATAATCCATATCCTGGACAGAACCGACGAACTGATAGCAATTCTTCACAATCATAAGTTTGTCGTCCCGGACAAGGCGCTCCTCCTTAAACTGCACGGCAGAACGCACTCCCATATTATATCTTATTGCACGTTTGTTCGAACGGCACAATATTACAGTCTCGTCCTCCCCGTACTCAGAATATGCATCAGACAATTTTTCAATCAGGTCGCCTCCGCCAATTCTTTCGATGTCATGAAAGCCCTCCGTATCAAGTCCAAGCTCATCAGCCCCCAGCATACCTTGGCCATACTCCACGGAATTTATCATTTTGCGCAGAATTGTCGCATTGTGAAGCACACCGGACTCTTTCTTCTGGCGGACAACTTCCGTAAGTTCAGCAAATACAACCCCTCCCATCATGACCATATAGTCGCGTGACAGTGCCGGACTTGCATCAAGTCCTACCGGAGGCAGCTGAGCGGAGTCCCCCACAAGCATTATCTTGCACCCCACACCTGACCTTACGAAAGAAATAAGGTCATCAAGAAGATTGCCGGAACCGAAGCAAGTACTCGACTGCTGCTGTCCGGCCTCAATTCCTATAAGAGACACTTCATCAACCACAAAAAGCGTGTCTCTGTCTTTGTTGGGAGCCAGACTGAACTGGCCGAAGCCGTCTCCGCCGACTGACTTCTGCCGATAGATATGCTTATGAATGGTAAAAGCCTGCTGAGAGGCATAGGAAGCAAGAACCTTTGCTGCACGCCCGGTTGGTGCGAGAAGCACACATTTTGTTCTGCAGTCTTTCAAAAAACTGATTACGGAAGCAATTGCGGTGGTCTTTCCTGTTCCGGCATATCCGTTTACCACAAGGATGTCATCATCGTCGGAACTGATGAAATCCGCTGCCTTCTGCAAAAGTTTTTTCTGACATGAAGTCGGTTCATGTGAAAGCCTTGAGACAAATCCCGAATAAAGAAAATCACTGTGTCCCATACATCACCTCCTCCTGTCGAAAACCATTGACATGACAACAAGAACTGGGTATATCTCAACTCGTCCGAGAAACATGTCAAACGTATAAATGAATTTGGCCATGGCAGGCTGAGCAGAATAATTGTCCAGACATCCGAGAGGGCCGAGTCCAGGTCCTACACTGCCGACAGATGCTATTACACCGGAAACTGCCTCCACAGAATCAGAGCCGCAAAGCATGACTGCCAATATGGAAATTATTATAACCATGATATACAGCACAATATACATCATTACGGACTTGACTGTACTGTCCGGAAGATGTTGCCCGCTCAAATGAACCCGGGAAACCGACGAAGGATGCACCCTCCTCCTGAGTTCATTGCCTATGGCCTTAATGGATATCATAAGCCTGTCCACCTTTATTCCTCCGGTTGTCGAGCCTGAGCATCCGCACTGGAAAGACGCAAAAAGAAGCACTACTCCGGCAAGCCAAGGCCACAGCGCATTGTCACATATCGCAAATCCTGCTGTGGACATATAGCTGACAACGGTAAAAGAAGCATCCATAAAGGCACTTCCCCAGCCCTCATAACCTCCTTCAGACATAAGGGATACCATTATTATCAGAGACATTACCAATATGGACCCGAAATAATATGCAACTACCGAATTTTTGAGCGGCTTAAGAGAACGTGTGGCAAATACGGCATAGATAAGTCCGAAGTGCATGGCACAAACCGCCATGAAAATCATTACAATGACATTTATAAGATCTGAGCCGAAGTGCCCCACGGAAAGATTCTTCGTACTGAACCCTCCCGTAGCCACTATGCTGAAAGCATGGTTCAAGGCATCGAAGCACGGCATTCCTGATATCCAGAGCGAAAGAAAGCAGGCAACGGTAAGGCTGCAATATACGATAGAAATTATCCATATTATCTTGGCTGACTTATACCTGTAGCCAACCCGCGCAAGGGAAGAAAGCTCCATATTGGTGAGCTTCAGCCGGTACGGACTGGCGTCCGGCATAACAAGAAGCAGAAAGGCCACGACTCCAAGTCCGCCGATATAATGGGTTGAAGAGCGCCAGAACAACAGGCTCCGTGGCAAAGCCTCCACATCATTCAATATTGTGGACCCGGTCGTAGTATAGCCGGACACGCTCTCGAACCATGCGTTTATCAGCGTGAACTCCCCTCCCCACAATACATAAGGCAGCATGCCCAAAATGAACGAAAGAGTCCATGAGAGAAATATCGTAAGATACCCGTCCCTGAGAGACAGCGTCTGCGTCTTGTGTACAAAGATAAACGGAAATGCCCCGAAAATAAGTGTAACGACAAAACTAATAAG
Organism: uncultured Bacteroidales bacterium; assembly: GCA_947177525.1. Lineage (GTDB taxonomy): Bacteria > Bacteroidota > Bacteroidia > Bacteroidales > UBA932 > Cryptobacteroides. Next base: position 36,127 of record CAMWUW010000010.1, read on the forward strand.
AAGCGGGGCCAAGGCAGAGTCTCCCCCGTCCACCAGGGACACAATTACCGAAATCAGCATAAACAAGGCACTGACCAGCAGTGCCTTGCCTACATTTACAGATATCGCCTTGACATTCATCCCGATATAGTTATGCCATTGTATCAGTTTTCTCTTCAGAAGCTGAAGTCTTTTCCCGGTCCTCCCTCATTGCCCTGACTCTTTTTTTCAGTTCAATGTTTTCTTCTATAAGTTCAGACAGCCCGGAATTTATATTGGCCAGCTGATCGTCACCGTCAAAAGTATAGTTGTGGCGGCTTCCGGCACTCCTGTAGCGGTCTATACCGTCAGACATACGGTATATTGGATTGACATAGTCGGTCAATATAAAATAAAAGAGAAGGAATACAAGCATAAGCCCGGCACCGACAGATACAGCCCCCGGAATAATGCTTCTGTAGAATCCTGCGTCAAAATCCTCTGAGTCATTCCTTAATTCTTCATAAATGACCTCGTTGAGAGCACCTATGTCATGGCGCAGCTTGACGTATCTTGGCTGAAGCGTGCCGAAGAACCATTCTCCCGTATCAACGTTGTCAGCGAGAAAAATCTGGTCAAATTTCAGTGAAGTGACCATGAAAGCATCAAAGGAAGCCACGAGTGTATCCACGATTGGAAGCGCCCTCTGGGAAGAGCATGTATTTCTGAGCGAATCTGACAATGCCACGAAATACCCGACATTGAAATCAGGCATTATGGTGATATCATTCTGCACAACAACCGCAAGCATCTGATGGTTGTACTCCTGGGTCAGGTCTGCGATTTTCTTGGAAATATTGATGCTTCTTATGTCGGATGCGATGAGTTCAGAGACATAGCTGCTCATCCTGCGGTACTCCAATATTGAAATCACACTCGAAAGCAGGAGGATTGCAGCAATCGAACCCAATGCGCAGAAAAGACGCAGCCTCATAGACGGTCTGCGTTCCTGCTTTCTTTTTATGGACATTCCAAACATTCCTGTGGCACTTTTTAATCAAACTGCAAATGTAATAAAAACTATGAGTATATTTGTATCCAAGTTGCAACATCATCCTTAATATGATGACTATATTTAAACCAAACGGACAAACCGGACTTATGAAACCTATTTATGCGATCATTGTGTCGGCGGCGCTTTTCTGCCTTTCCATCCCGGCTGATGCACAGGAAACAATCAATGAAAAATGGCTCTCCGAAAACTATACGAAGAGAGAAGTGATGATAGAAATGCGCGACGGAAAAAGTCTGTATACCTCCATCTATGAGCCTGTTACTGACTCGGACCGCCCGCTGCTCATGATAAGGACACCCTATTCGTGCGCTCCGTACGGCGAGGGATGGAATTCTGATTTGGCCACGGATCTGGCCGAATTTGTACGAAACAAATACATAATCGTATTTCAGAATGTCCGGGGGCGCTTCCTGAGTGAGGGAACATTCGAAAACATACGTCCGTACAAGCCAAATAAAAAAGGCAAGGAGACAGACGAGGCTTCAGATACCTACGACACAATTGAATGGCTCACAAAAAACACAAGAAACAACGGACGCGCAGGAGTCACAGGAATGTCATATCCGGGGTTCTATGCAACAATGGCTGCACTTTCCGGCCATAAGGCTCTCAAAGCGGTATCCCCCCAGGCTCCGATCCTGGACTGGTATAAAGGAGATGATGTGCACCACAACGGGGCACTCATGCTTCTTGACAGTTACACTTTCGGGCAATACATGTACAAGAGACACAACAACCCGATGACAAAGGAGAAGCGCCTCCCCTACCCGGTCAAAGGAAATGCTTACGATTGGTTTTTGGACAATATGACTCCGAAGTCCATGACAGAGGCACTTGCAGATACGCTGAAATTCTGGAATCAGATTCTTGAGCATCCGGACTACGATGAATTCTGGCAGGCACGCTCACTTGAGCCGCATCTCAAAAAAATCAGGCCTGCAATTCTTGTAGTAGGAGGAGCATTCGACACGGACAACTGCTATGGCGCACTGAACACCTACCGCCTGATGCGCGACAATTCAAGAAACCGCAATATTCATTTTGTCTACGGCCCGTGGTGCCACGGATGCTGGCACAGTCCCAAATACAGAGGCATAGGAATTCTGGAGACAGCCGCTGAAGCACAGGAGCATTTTATGCGCAACATAGAATTTCCTTTTTTCAGCCACTACCTTGAAGGAAAAGGTCCAAAGCCGGAACCTGTCTGCATTTACATGTCCGGAGACAACAGATGGACCGTTTCAGAGAGTTGGCCACTGCCAGATGTACAATACGTCCCCGTATATCTAAGAGGCACGGATGAGCTTTCATTTGAAAAGCCGTCAGCTGATGAATCCTTTTCAGAATATGTCTCAGACCCGGCCTCTCCTGTACCTTTCATGCAGGATGCATCAAAAAGAGACAAGAACTATATGGCTGCTGACCAAACCTTCGCATCACTTCGCGAAGATGTGCTTACATTTGCAGGTGATGTCATTGAAACTCCGTTTTCAATAGCAGGACCGGTAAAAGTCTCGCTTGATTTATCTTTGACAAGTACGGATGCAGACATAATTGTCAAGCTCATAGATGTACTTCCGGACGGAAAGCAAATGCTTGTAAGATGGGATGTATTTCCTGTAAGATACCGCCACGGGCTCTCATGTCCCTGTGCCGCAAATCCCGGTGAAGACATCAAGGTCGAGTTTGTGATGAATGATGCCGTACATAAAATGAACACAGGGCATAAACTTATGATACAGATCCAAAGTTCATGCTTTCCAACAGTGAACATGAATCCGCAGAATTTTCTTGAAAACATTTACAATGCAGTTCCTGAAGACTACACTGCGGCCAAAATCAGAATCTACCACCAGAAAGACAAGCCGTCAATGATAGTATTGCCGATTATACGGAACTAAACAGATTGTGTGTGCGTGGAACTGTTTTTGAAATTAGCTTGCGGATTAATTTCAAAAACAGTAGAGAAATGGAAATAAAGAATATTCATGCAAGGGAAATACTTGATTCCCGCGGCAACCCTACGGTCTATGCAGAGGTAATGCTTGAAGACGGCCACAAAGGCACGGCATCCGTCCCCTCCGGAGCATCTACAGGTGAACATGAGGCACTTGAACTAAGGGACGGAGACATGTCAAGGTATTCCGGCAAAGGTGTCTTGAAGGCGGTCTCCAATATAAATCGCGTCCTTGCAACCGCCCTTAAAGGGAAAGATGCACTGAAACAGAGGGAAATAGACGGGACGATGCTTGAAATAGACGGCACAGACTCAAAAGCACGGCTTGGAGCAAATGCAATTCTTGCAGTCTCACTTGCTGTCGCCAAGGCATCGGCATCAAGTCTCGGCCTTCCGCTCTACAGATATATCGGAGGTCAGGAAGCGCGTATACTTCCTGTTCCTATGATGAATATCATGAACGGTGGCTCACACAGCGACTCCCCGGTTGCATTTCAGGAGTTCATGATACGTCCCATAGGATTTTCTGATTTCAGCAACGGTCTCAGGGCTGGTGCAGAAGTATTTCACAATCTTAAAAAAGTTCTTAAATCCAAAGGCTTAAGCACATCTGTAGGAGATGAAGGCGGTTTTGCACCGGCACTTGCAGGTACAGAAGAGGCGATAGAGCTTATTCTTGAAGCAATTGTCAAGGCAGGCTACATTCCCGGAAAAGATATAACGCTTGCATTGGACTGTGCATCATCAGAATTTTTCGTAAAAGGTCTGTATGATTATTCAATTTTTGAGGGTAAAAGCGGCAAAAAGCTGGACAGGGAAAATCAGGTTGAATATCTGAAAAGACTTGTACACGATTATCCGATAGACTCAATTGAGGACGGAATGGCAGAAAATGACTGGGAAGGATGGAGAATCCTTACTGAAGAAATCGGAAGCCGGTGCCAGCTTGTAGGTGATGACCTGTTCGTAACCAATACGGAATATTTGCGCAAAGGCATAGAAAACGGATGTGGAAATGCCATTCTTATAAAGCCGAACCAGATTGGAAGCCTTACAGAGACACTTGATGCCGTCGAAATGGCGAAGAGCCATGGCTACAGTGCCATCCTGTCACACCGCTCAGGAGAGACAGAGGATACGACTATTGCAGATCTTGCCGTTGCTGTCAACTGCGGACAGATAAAGACGGGATCATTAAGCAGGTCAGAGAGAACAGCAAAATACAATAGACTGCTGCAAATTGAGGAAGAGCTGTCCGGAAGCTCTGGTTACGGCCTAAAAAGCTATTCCGCTGAAAAGCCAGGGCGCATTGGCAGTAAATAAATTCCGTCACCTCTGAAATCTTAAAATCTCAAGTGATTTAAAGCCAACTACGGATGCATACCGGTGATTTAAGCGTATTTTTCAAAATACTCACGCAAAAAATGCCAGTTTATTTTGATATTTTAAAAATATATATCATATTTGCATCCGCATTCGGGGGTATAGCTCAGTTGGCTAGAGCATCTGCTTTGCAAGCAGAGGGTCGTCGGTTCGACTCCGACTATCTCCACTCAAGGAGTTTGACTTTTAGTTGAACTCTTTTTTTTATTTTTCGATGAGGTTCACCTCGGATCTTTTTCGGGCTCAACGTAAAAAGTAGGTTGATTTGCAATTGTAGTAGGTTCGTGGCACAAAGCAGGCGGAGCAGCCCCTGGGCCGAGCTGCGCAGCTTGGGCTCAACATAAAATCACAGTTGCTTTTAATTTGGTTCATCCGGCAAATGGGTAGATGTCTTTAATTGTCTAGCCGTAAAAAGCT
>CAMWUW010000011.1 GCA_947177525.1 uncultured Bacteroidales bacterium
TTGTGTTTCTGTTTGAATTGCGGGCGGCCTTCGATGTGAATCGAAGGCCGCCTATCTTTATATTATGCCTTGGCGTGAAGGGAGCAATGGCACGGTGGGTGGGGACGCCTTTCGGAGAGTTTTTGTGGATGTAAGTTCTTGATTCTGAGTGTGTTCCTGATAATCGCTGCCCCAAAAACGCAGCGATTATCAGGAATCGGCTGATTTGCAGTGTGTTGCATTTTGCGGTTCCTGTGTTTGCGGATGACGGCAGATTTGTGCCACTGGCGCAGGGCTTTGCCAAACCAAGGAATATTTTTTATATCTTTGCGCCGGATTTTAAAACGATTTCAGTATGGGAAAACATACTTTCAAAGAATGGATGATTGCAGTGAGACCATGGTCTTTCCCGGCTTCTGCAATGCCGGTGATTGTCACTGTAGCCTATCTTTTCTGGAGTGACGGAACAAGCCTGAACTGGCTGTTCGGACTTTGGGCTCTTGTCAACATTGTAATTTTTCATGCTGCAGGAAATACATGGAGCGACTGGTTCGACTATAGGAAAAAGGTGGATGCCGACGACACATTCGGTGCCAAGACCTTGACATCGGGCATGTTCACACCGGATGAAATAATGAAATTGTCCATTGCGCTTACGCTTGTCGCATGTGCAGGCGGAGCCGGACTGCTTGCGCTTACTGGACTTCCGCTCCTGTGGATAGGTCTTGGTGGATTGGCCTGTACCCTTTTGTATCCGTTCTTGAAGTATCATGCACTTGGAGATGTCGTCATCCTGGCCGCATACGCTTTCCTGCCGACAATCGGAACATCGTATGTCACGACCGGTGCCGTAGACTGGAATGTCCTTTGGATTGCATTGCCAGTAGGATTGATTACGGACGGAATACTGCACTGCAACAATGCCAGAGACATAGCCACTGACAGACGTTGCGGCGTGACTACTATGGCCATGGGGCTCGGCATCAAAATGTCGGCCTTGTTCTATGGCTTTGAGATGTCGTTTCCATATATTTGGGTGGGCATCTGCTCAATTGCCGGAATTATGCCCGTATACACTATATTGGTGTTTCTGACGCTGCCTGTGGCCATAGCCTGTATCAGGACAATGAGGAAATCTGTGGACGGCGGAGCCTCCGTAATTGCCGACCTTGATGTCAGGACGGCAAATGTCCAGCTTATGTTTTCTTTGCTTCTGGCTGCCTCATTTATCATTGCAGGCTTGCTGTAACGGCTTCTTATTATGGTAGGGACAAATAAATCCTTATATGCAGGTCCTGTGGCCGGGATTGCACTGGCTGCTGTTTTGTGGACAGTGATGTTCTCGCCGTGGACCTCGCCATATTTGAATTTTTGGGTGATGATGACATGCTCGGCTGTTGTCTTGTCGCTGTTTTCGTTTGCGGGACGTCCCGAACTGTTCAGGATGCTAAGGCTCAGGCTTGATGATATTGTTCTCGGCATTGTGCTTGCCGCCCTCCTGTGGGGAATCTTCTGGGTAGGGGACAGGCTTTCTTCCATGATGTTTGGCTTTGCCCGCGGCCAGGTGGATATGATCTATGGCATGAAGGAAGGGGAGAATCCTTATGTCCTGTCTTTGCTGATGCTTTTTATAATAGGCCCGGCAGAGGAACTTTTCTGGAGAGGCTATATTCAGGAGAGCCTTTCGCGCAAATGGAACAGGAATGCCGGATTCGTTGTAACTGCCATTGTCTATGCTCTCGTTCATATATCCAAGTTCAATTTCATGCTTCTTATGGCGGCCCTTGTGGCAGGTGTTGTCTGGGGACTCGGGTATCGCCTGTTCCCGGAACGGATAGGTGCACTGATTGTCTCTCATGCAGTCTGGGACTGTGCCGTGTTTATATGGTTCCCTATATAGGACCTGCTTTTGAACATAATATCAGCTTTATGGCATAACAGTCATATAACACGGACGGAAAGAGCCTTAAATTTATAAAACGGCTTCTGATTCTGTAGTTTTATGTCTGTTTTTGCGTCTAATGTGCAAAACTGACAGACAGGATGAATTCATTGGAAACAGATTTTGCCCGTATGGTAAAAGAGTGCAGAAGCACAATCTATACGGTGTGCTACATGTTCTCTCAAAATGAGGATGAGGTCGCGGACCTTTTTCAGGACATTCTTGTAAACTTGTGGAGGGGCTTTGCGAAATTCCGCGGAGAAAGCGGCGTTTCCACATGGGTATGGAGAGTGAGCTTGAATACCTGCATCTCATCTCAAAGGAAAAAGAGGAAAATAAACCTTGTTCCCCTTGATATGGACATCAATCTGTTTGCGGATGATGACGGAGATACAAAGCAGATACGTATGCTTAGGGAACGTATAAGCCTGCTTGGTCCCTTTGACCGGGCCATTGTACTTTTATGGCTTGAGAATCTGAGCTATGATGAGATCGGCGCCATTGTCGGCATTTCTGCCAAGAACGTGTCTGTCAGACTTTTCCGAATAAAGGAACAGCTTAAGAAGATGTCAAATGAAAAATAGCGGAAGTATGGACACAATCAACGAATCACGGGAACTGGACCAGATGAGGAAGCAGATTTCGATTCTCAGGGAAAAGCTGGAAACACAGAAAATCGTCAACGAAAGGCATGTGCGCACAGCAATACGTTCTGGTGTATCATGGCTTAACAGGCAGGGTAAGTTTATGATGGCGATGGGAATCATGGCGTTGCCTTTATGCACCCTGTCTTTCTATAAAATGGGCATATCATTATGGTTCTGCTGTGCCACTGCTGTCATGTTGGGATTCTGCGTGGCCAAAACATGGATGCATCATAGGGCCTTGTGGGCAACCGGGTTGCCGTCCGATGACCTGGTAACTGTCGGAGAGAGGGTGATGAAGCTGCGCAGGGACTATATAGATTGGCTGAAGGTCGGCATTCCGATGCTTCTTATATGGTTCGGATGGTTTGCGCTTGAATGCTATGCAAAAATGGACAATGATGTTTTTCGCGGTTTTTTTACAGGCGGGTGTGCCGGATTGTTGATCGGTTTGGCTCTCGGGCTTAAAATTCACAGAAAAACCGTCAGGCGTGCGGAAACTGTCCTGGACCAGATTGAGGAACTCCGTAACTGTCAGTGAATTCCTTCAATCTGATCCGTCAGGTCAGCCGTTATTTTTTGCCGATGAGGATGTGTGTGGCGTAGTTGTAGCCCATTGCATCATATATGGCGCAGAAGCGAGGTGCATCTGCAGCGAATCTCTCCCAGTCTTTGTTGTCCTTGTTGCACCACTGCACTTCGCTCAGGGCTGCAAGACGCGGCAGCAGCATATAGTGTAGATGTTCCGGAGTGGCGATGTATTCTGTCCAAAGGTTTGCCTGGACTCCGAGGATGTGCCCTTTTTCCTCTTCTGTCATGTCTTCTGTGAAAGGCTCGTATGAGTAGCACTTTTCTATAGGGAGAAAGCCTCCGATGGCCAATGGTTCATTTTCTTTGTCCTCAGACTGATAATAGTCCAGATAGAAGTATGAGTTCGGAGTCATTATTGCATCGTGCCCCATGCGTACAGCCTGTATTCCTCCCTCTGTGCCGCGCCACGACATGACAGTTGCATCCGGTGCCACTTCTCCTTCGAGGATTTCGTCCCATCCTATGGTCCGCTTTCCTTTTGATGCCAGGAATTTTTCCATGCGCTCCATTACATAGCTCTGGAGGTAGTGCTCGGCAGAATGCCTCCCGTCATCATTCAGCCCGAGTTCCGTGATCTTTGCCTGGCATACCGGACATGCCTCCCAGCGCACCTTAGGGCATTCGTCTCCGCCTATGTGGATGTATTCGGACGGGAATAGTCCGCATATTTCACTCAGCACGTCCTCAAGGAACTGCATTGTGCTTTCTTTGCCGGCGCAAAGCACATCCTTGGATATTCCCCATCTTCCCCATACTTCGTACGGCCCTCCTGTGCATCCAAGTTCAGGATAGGCTGCGAGAGCTGCGAGCATGTGTCCCGGCAGGTCAATTTCTGGTATTACTGTGATTCCCTTTGAGTCTGCATATCGGATGATTTCCTTTATCTGCTCCTGTGAGAACCAGCATCCCTCTCCGTATGGCGTATGGTCGTATTCTTTGCTGACGGACTTGTGTCCTACCAGGGTCTTGTTTCTGACGGCCCCGATTTCTGTGAGGCGCGGATATTTTTTGATTTCAATCCTCCAGCCCTGGTCGTCTGTGAGATGCCAATGGAAGGTGTTGAGTTTGTGCATCTCCATTATGTCAAGGTATTTTTTTACCTCGTCAATGCCGAAGAAGTGGCGCGATACATCAAGATGCAAGCCTCTGTATGCAAACCTCGGGGCATCTTTGATTACGGCGCACTGCATTTCCCAATTGTCACCGGGAGCAGATGTGTTTCCGTAGATTGCGGCAGGCAGCATCTGTTTCATTGTCTGTATGGCGTAATTGAATCCGCGGAACGACGATGCTGTGACTTCTGCTTTGCGGCGGTTTATGCGGAGCTCGTATGCCTCTTCAGCGATGCCGGGCTCTTTCCTGAAAATGATTCCTGTGCTCGCCGGACCTTCGGATACTGAGTGCGGCTTCCCGGAGGCCAAAGTCAGGGCTTCCGCGAATGAGCGGATTGCATCAATGGTGTTCGTGTCGCTTATGCCTTCATAATGCAGATCGGCTTGCTTTGCATTGAATGTGCCGTGCGAAATTATGACTTCATTCGGATATGGCACTACGGTTACTTTTTCCTGTGTGTTTTCTTTGCAAGATGCCAATAATGCCATTGCGGCGATTAATAGCAGTTTGTGTGTGGTCTTCATGACAGTTTTCGTATTTTCCCGCTAAAATAGCAAATTCCGGAAAGACTTTTTGTCTTAGATTAAAAAGATTGACATTTCTTGCCGGGAAATGCTGCCGTGCCAAGGTTTTTACGTTTATTTCTTATATATTTGTCATGTGCGCGTATATATGTGCACAAGGCAGGCATTCATGGACCGGGTGTTTTGCTTTTGACCGTTGCCTTTGTGAGAAATATTAATTTATATGCATAAATCTTTTGCTGGCTGCATATCCGCAGCCGTATTTACAATCCTTTGTTCAACAGGACTGTCGGCCCAGAGTCCTGACAATGTCATTCCGGCGCCGTCTGAGGTTGTCATGTCATCCGGAACTTACCGCTTCGAAGGTGAGCCTTCAGTAAAAACAGTATTGGTGAAAAAAGGCTTTGACAGCCCTGAGGCCTATTCGATGAAAATAACCCCTAAGGGAATCACTGTCAAGGCACTCTCTGAGGCCGGATTCTTTTATGCCATGAGGACCTTGGACATGATGACACGAAACGGAAAGGTCAATGAGATAAGCTGCTGCGAGATAAGCGACAGCCCTCGCTTTGGCTATAGGGGACTGCATGTGGATGTGTCCAGGCATTTCCGCAGCGTTGATTTTCTGAAAAAGCAGCTGGATGCGATGGCTGCGTTCAAGATGAACAGGATGCATCTGCATCTTACTGATGCTGCCGGATGGAGGCTGCAGATTGAGGCTTATCCGCGGTTGACGGAGTTTGCCGCATGGAGACCCCAGCAGTTATGGAAAGACTGGTGGGAATCTGACAGGCATTATGCGGAAGAGGGCTCTGCATGTGCATACGGCGGATACTATACGAAAGAAGACATGCGTGACCTTATAGAATATGCGCATGAAAGGCATATTGAGATCATTCCGGAAATAGAGATGCCGGGACACAGCGAGGAAGCCATTGCCGCATATCCTGAGCTGGGATGCAGCGGACAGCCGTACAGGCACGGTGATTTCTGCCCCGGCAATGAGAAGACTTTTGAGTTTCTTGAGACCGTGCTGGATGAGGTAATGGAGATTTTCCCGTCCGAATACATACATATCGGAGGAGATGAGGCCGGAAAGGGCTCTTGGAAGACCTGCCCGAAATGTCAGGAGAGGATGCGTGCCGAGGGACTGGCTGATGTGGATGAACTGCAGAGCTATCTCATACGCAGGATTGACAGCTATGTCAGCTCAAAGGGACGCAAGATAATCGGCTGGGACGAGATTCTTGACGGCGGTCTGGCGGAAGGAGCTACCGTGATGTCGTGGCGCGGGACCAAGGGTGGAATCGAGTCCATGAAAATGGGCCATGACGTGATAATGTGCCCGGGCAATTTCTGCTATCTGGACCATGCGCAGGATGCTCCGTTCAGGGAGCCTGAGTCAATAGGAGGCTATCTTCCGCTTGATATGGTGTATGGCTATGAGCCTCAGGACGATTCTATGCCTTGTGAAAGCCTTCATCATCTTAAGGGAGTGCAGGCTAACCTGTGGTCTGAATATATCCCGACGGATTCCCATGCGGAATACATGTACTGGCCGCGTGCGATAGCTCTTGCCGAGACCGGGTGGAGCAGCAGGGAGAACAGGGATTATGAGAGTTTCCGTGCGAGGGTCAGTCCGGTTCTTGAGCAGATGCGTGAGGCCGGGTATTCTACATTCTGTCTCGAAAATGAATACGGTGAGAGGAAACTGGCGCAGACCGGGATCCGGCACAAGGCTGTAGGGGCTGCTGTGACATACGCCCAGCCAATCAACCGGTCTTATCCGGGTGCCGGAGAAACGTCTCTCACAGACGGTATTGCCGGAGGATGGTCAAACAGCGACGGAAGATGGCAGGGTTTCCTTTCTGATTTTGACGTGACTGTCGATCTGGGCGAGGTGATGCCGGTACACTATGTGGGGGCTACGTTCATGCAGCTTGCCGGTCCTTATATATTCATGCCTGAGAAAGCGGAGATTTTTGTCTCAGAGGACGGAAAGGAATTCCGCAGCATCGCGCAGGTGTGGAACGACGTGTCCGTGAAATGTCCTGACCTTCTGTTCCGCAGCTTCGACACTGTCTGTGACGAGCATGCACGTTACATTCGCTATACTGCCAAACAGAGCGGTGTTGCCGGAGGCTGGCTCTTTGTTGATGAAATTGTAGTCAACTGATGCCTGTCAAAATAAGGATTATAATTATTAACACATAAACAATCTGCAATTTATGAAATTTGTTTACATTATGCTTGCGGCTGCCATGGTCGCAACTTCATGTGCCGAAACGGGTAAGCGTGCGGTTGAGGTCGTGCCTTATCCGAATGAGGTGTCTGTAAAGGCCGGATATTTTGAAGTGGCCGGAGCTGACTTCTATTGCTGTGAGGGGCTTGACGCTTTGACATCAGATGCAATAAAGGCATTTGCCGTAAAGCTTGGTGCCGTAACAGGTGAGGAAAGTGCCGTCAAGGACGGAGGCTCGAGGGACGGATTCATTTTCCTGAAGGATGCTTCTCTTCCTGAGGAGGCATACGAGCTTCGCATCAGCAAGAAGGCCGTTGAAGTGAAGGCGTCTTCATTCAATGGCTTCAACTACGCCATCCAGACCATCAAGCAGATGCTTCCTGCCGAGATTTTCGGCAATGCGGAGGCTGCTGACAGAGACTGGACGCTGCCATGTGTCGTAATCAAGGATGCCCCGAGGTTTGCGTACAGGGGAATGATGCTTGATGTTGCAAGGCATTTTTTCAGCATTGAAGAAGTGAAGAGGTATCTTGACGTGCTCGAAGTGCACAAGATGAACCGTTTCCATTGGCATCTTACGGATGACCAGGGCTGGAGGATTGAGATAAAGAAATATCCGCGCCTTACGGAGGTCGGCTCTATAAGGAAAGGTACGGTGGTCAAGAAGAACTGGGACCAGTATGACGGAATACCTTACGGCGGTTTCTACACTCAGGATGAGATTCGTGAGGTTGTCAGATATGCTGAGTCAAAGGGTATCACTGTCGTTCCTGAGATTGACCTTCCCGGACACATGCTCGCCGCGCTTACCGCGTATCCGGAGCTTGGATGTACTGGAGGATCATACGATGTATGGGGACGCTGGGGTGTCGCTGACGATGTGCTTTGCGTCGGCAAGGAAGAGACAATGAAGTTCCTTGAAGGCGTGCTTGACGAGGTTGCCGAACTGTTCCCGTCTGAATATATCCATATAGGAGGTGACGAGTGCCCTAAGGTACGTTGGGAGAAGTGTCCTCATTGCCAGGCTAAAATCAAGGAGCTGGGACTTGAGGATGGAAAGGAATTCTCTGCCGAGCATTACCTTCAGAGCTATGTGACTGCCCGCATGGAGAAATACCTTGCAACAAAGGGCAAGAGAATCATCGGCTGGGATGAAATTCTTGAAGGCGAGCTTTCTGAAAATGCTACCGTGATGTCATGGAGGAGCAGCGAGGGCGGAATGGAGGCTGCGAAAGCCGGACACGATGCAATCATGACTCCTACGAGCCATTTCTACTTTGACTATTATCAGTCAAGGGACACTGAGAATGAGCCTTTCGGCATCGGAGGCTATGTGCCGGTTGAAAAGGTTTATTCATACGAGCCTTTTGTTGAGGGTATGGATTCTGAGGCATGCAAACATATCCTCGGAGTACAGGCCAATATGTGGACAGAGTATATCGCTGACAACGGCCATTTGGAGTACATGCTTCTTCCGAGGGCTGCCGCTTTGAGCGAAGTGCAGTGGACTTTGCCTCAGAACAAGAACTGGGAGCGTTTCCTTGCAGGACTTTCGCACATGGCTGAGATATATGACAATATGGGCGTTAACTATGCCAAGACTGTATATGAGGTGATAAGCGAGGTCGCTGTGAACCATAAGAAGAATTGCGTCGAGGTAAAGCTCTCTACACAGGGTGATGCGCCTATAAGATATACTCTTGACGGCACTGAGCCGGATGCTTCTTCAACTCTTTATACAGGTCCGGTTGAAATCCGTAAGGGATGCACTCTGAAGGCTATTGTGGAGAGAAGCAACATGAAGACACGCGTGTTCGTCCAGGAATTTGAGGACAACAAGGCGCTCGGCAGACCTGTGACTCTCAATACAGAACCACTGCCTAAGTACAAGTATGGTGCTCCTGAGTCATTTGTGGATGGTGTCAGGGGAACATTTGCCTATGCTACCGGTCCATGGGCCGGATGGAAGGGCACTCCTGTGGATGTGACTATAGAGATGGACGGAAATACTGTATATTCAAGTGTTACGCTCGGAACTATGGTTCAGAAAGGGGAGGACATATTCAATCCTCTTGATGTAGTTGTGCTCACTTCTGACGACAATGAGACATTTGTTGAAGTCGGAAGAGTAGAGATGGCTGCAGAAGGCGAGAGAGACCCTGACGGTCTGAAGGAGTATACGGTGACTTTCCCGGAGACGTCTGCCAAATATCTTAGGGTGACATCGACTACTGTAACTTCCATTCCGGACTGGCATGGTGCACGCGGACGCCAGGGCTTTACTTTTGTTGATGAGATTATTGTCAGATAAGGACTTGTATTCCGATTCAGGACTGTCGGCAGACGTATTTGCTCCCTTGTGGGGCGCAATGGTTTGATCTGCTGATTATTACGAATATTCGCTGCCCAAAAACGGGGCAGCGAATGTTTGTAATGTGTTGACCGTTACGGTGTTGTATTCCACGCTTTGGCGTGATTTTAAATTTGTCCGTGGCTGAAGAAGAGACTATTTGTGCCGTTTGCGGTATTGTGCCGGCGTGCATCCTTTGGCTTGCCTGAATATGCGCGAGAGGTTCTTCGTGTCATGTATTCCTACCCGACTTGCGACATCCGCCACGGATTCGTTGCTGATGAGCAGTTTTTGTGCGAACAGGGACATCCGCATGGAGGTTATGTATTGGTGGATGCTTTGGCCGGTATCCTGTCTAAAACGGATCTCAAGAAGCCTGCGTGACATCGGGACCTGACTCAGAAGGTCCTCCATAGTTATTTTGGAGCAAATGTTCAAGGAAATGTATTTGAGAACTTTTACGATGTAAGGATTGCTGCTCGGATAGACTGCCGTTGACATCCTTTCTACAACAGATGTTGTTTCGATAAGAATGTCATCTGCCTCATAGGCTTTTTCTTTGATCATTTTGTCAATGAGTGCCGCTGCTTCATATCCGCCTTTCCTTACATTCAGGTTTATGCTGGAGAGGGTCGGCGAGGTCAGCCCGCATGTCGTTTCGTCATTGTCCGTCCCGAGAACCGCAACCTCTTCAGGAACCTTTATTCCCATCATCCGGCATGTCTCGATGAGGCTGCTTGCCTGAGTGTCGTCACATGCGAATACGGCAACAGGCTTGGGCAGGTTTCTGATCCATTCGTTAAGATTCTCAGGTCCATAAAGCCAGAAATCTTCCAAGTGTCTGACGGTATGTGTATGTATGTTTTCGGATTTGACTCCTTTCTCACTGAGTCTGGTGCAGAATCCTTCGCATCTTTCCTCTGACCAGCATACATTCCTGTACCCGTAGAAGCCGAAATTCCGGAATCCTTTCTTCAGAAAGAAATCCGCTGCCATCCCGCCTGTCCGTATATAGTCACTTGTGATATTGGGAATTTCTGAGAACCTGTCCTTGAAGTCCTGTGCAATGGCTACAATCCCGTTTTCCCGGAATAAACTGATGTCATCGTCTGAATCGAATCTGCCGATAATGGCATCTGCTTCCCATTGTCTTGCGCACTCAATGACTCCTTCCATTCCGTGGGCGGACTTGTATGAAGGGGGCATTCGCTTGACTGCCCACGGCTGTGTTTCCCGTGAGTACTCAAGGATGCCCCTTAGAAGATTATAACCGAAACTTTCGGTGAAATCCGTCATTATGATGAGCCTTATCATAATGGCATTATTGTTTCACGGACGTTCCAGCCGCGCAACCTCAGAGAGGCTGCCTGTCTGCCTTCAGGCAGCCGGCACGTGTAAGTTGCAGTTTCTCCGGGACGCAGGCTGACAAGGTTGTCGCTCCAGAATGACGGCAGGATTTCAGTCCCGTCTTTGTCAAGAATTGACATGGACATGAAGAAAGCCACAGAAGACTGGCCGTTGTGCAGGGTAATCTCTGCCGTATTGCCATGCATTGATGTCTCATGTTCTATCCTGCATTCGGCAAGCGAGTCAAGCGGTCGGAAGTCCGCATGTTGCGCAAGCGGTGTCCTGATCCAGTTGTATCTGTCCCAGTCATGTATGTCGCTTATTGCTGACAGGCAATATGAATTGTCAGCCACGGTTTTGCCGTCACCGGTACTGAGACGGAGGAACAGGAATGCCAGGGCATCTGTATGCGGAACATCAAAAACAGCCTCAGAACCGCCTGCCCCGACACCGCATCCGGCCTGCTTCCTGCAGAGAAGGACACCGTCTGCCCCGTAGAGTTCCATCTCAGCCGTCATGGCGCATACATCCTCCTTCTCATTATTTACAAGCCATACCTTGCCGTCTTCATAATTGTACACAAGCTGCTGAGGCATATTGGCCTTTTTAACGGCCCAGTAGCCGGGACACGGGGCAAGATACCAATCGTACAGCTGCCAGTAGAGCGACGGCCAGGCGGAGTTAAGCATCCATTGTATGATTCCGGTGGCCCTCCCGGCATTGACACGGAAAGCCTCGAACATGGCCCTTGTGCCGTCATAGTCCATATGGTGCGCCCTGATTAGGAACTCGTCAAGGTTTTTCGGCTTCCCATAGCGTTTGCCCATGACCTCTTTCAGACAATCAAGAGAATGCATGGCTTCTCCGGCAGTCGTACAATGATAGTCCCACTCTTTCCCGACAGGCCAGAGACAATCTTGCGGAATCATCTTCATGACAGACTCTTTCATCGGAATCTGTGCACCGGCACCGGTCTCGGTATTGAATCCGAAAGCACCGCCCGGAGCCTTGGGACTGTACCAATAGGACGGCGCCTGATAATCATACGGCCCGACCATCTTCATGCCCGTCGCACCGGTAACTTCACTGACAAGAGCCTTGGCTGAAGCTACATAAGGCCTGTCATCAATGTCTGCGAGAATGTCGAGATATTTCTTTTCAAGTTCAGGGCGCGGCAGCATGTCGCTTCCTGAGTACCATGCGATAATCGACGGATGATTCCTCAGCCACAGGATCTGGTCACGGAAAGACTCCGCTATCAGCTCCATATCCTCTTCTGTCCTGATGCATCCGAATTCGTCATTCGGAGTTCCCGAATATACCTCCCATTCCCAGAAACAGCTCCAACCGACCAAAGCGAGAAGCCCTTTGCGGTCACACAGGTCATAGACATTCTGCGATGTGCCCCACACGTTCTCGAAACGGACGGTATTCAGATTCATATCCTTGACATACTCCAGTTCGATTTCATTGCGGCAGTCCGGGTTGCGCAGGAAGATGTCATCAGTCCATCCTGCCCCTCTTATGAGGATCTTTTTCCCGTTCAGGACAAAGCCCCTGTGCCCTTCTTCTGTGAAATAGCTTCCGATTGAGCGGATACCGAAATCAACCCTTTTCCGGTCGGATTCCTTCCCGTCCACGATGAAAGACATATCCATGGAATACATCTCCGGTGATCCCAGATTATGGCACCACCACAGGCGCGGATTCCTCACATCCAGCATTACGGCATCTTCCGGACCTACAGAAACAATCTTTTCCTCACCTGCGGCGAGCGTTATAGGACGACTGAAAGTCTTTCCTTCAAAATCTAAGACAAACTGTCCTTTTACCGGAGAGCCCGTAAGGTTCTTCAATGTGGCACCGGCTGTCAGCCACGCTTCATCAAGCCCTTCGGTGTCAACTTCTGTGCGCACGACCGGGTTCGAGATGCTGACGGCATCGCTGTAACGGAGCCATACCGGACGGAAAATGCCCATGCTTTCATCTGCAGCACGCGGATTCCAGTCAACAAATCCGATGTTAAAGTCTCCGTCTTCGGCCCTGAACAGTTTGACTGCCAATGTGTTGTTTTGGGATATGACGTCTGTGACATCGAAGCTGAACTGCCTGAAAGGCCCTGTCATCTCATTCCGTGACGCAAGGCGGTGACCGTTTAGCCATACTTCCGCACTGTAGCTTATGCCTTCAAAATCAAGACTGACGTGCTGTCCAGGCTTTAGTCCGGGAACAGTAAACTCGTTTATATACCACCATGGACAGCTGAAATCGTCACGGTTTATGACCTTGTCGTAATTCGTGCCGATGAAAGCCTCTTTATACAATCCGTGTTCTGTCAGCGTGCCAAGGACAGTTGAAGGCACTGTTGCGTCATACCATTCTCCGCACCATTGTCCGGAAGACAGTTCTTCACCGTTTTGCGTTATGGCTGAGGAACACTGTATCTTCCAGCCGTCAGAGATTGCAAAGTCTGTATCCTGCCTGTCAATCGTACATGAAACAGCCGGCAAGAGCGACAGTATCGGGATGACAATATGTAAAGCGTTGTAATTCATATGATGTTTTTTGATCCGACTTTGTCGGAATTTGTTATTTGATTGTTTCTGCATATGGTACGTACGACATCCAGTCAATCTCAAGTTCATACGGATATTTCGGAGGCTCTACGGATGTCGGTCTGTTCTCTGCAGGCTTGAGCTTGCTGTGCCAGAAATTCAGCCTGAATTGTGCCGGGGCTGCCGGTATGCCGCCCCTAGACATTCTTTCTTTGGAAAACTCTTTGCCGTCATGCTCCATGAGCACGACTTTTTCTTTGTTCTCCGGATTGAGAATCCACCAGATTACCTTGTCGGGCTTCCAGTCGAAGCCGTATGTGTGGAATTGGGCGGAAGCATCGAATCCGTTTATGACGTCTGCCGGTTTGAGCGTTTTGCCTGTTTCATGAGGTTTTGCCAATGAGCCGGTGCGTGTGCCTGCATATATTATTGTGGGATCCGCTGCGAGCCATTCGAAATATATTTCTCCAAGACCGGATGAATCATCGTTTCTGTATGCAGCCAGTCCGGCCACTATACCTGCGTCAGGTTGGGCTTTCCTTATGTCCGGAACCCTTAGGCGAACTGAATATGTGCCGTAGAAAGTATGATCTTTCGACATTATTTCACAGCCTCGCGCCGCTCCGGCAGCATCGGACGGGTCAATACGGAGCATCATTATGTCTGTATTCCTTTCCGAAAGGGACGGAACTCCCGGGAAATACCTGAAATCATCCCTTGAGGTCCTGTATCTGAAATCGAAGAACTCAGATGTCTCTTCTGAAAAATTCTCTGTGAACTTGTCATGCAGGACTATATTTTCTGTCGGCGGACAAGTGCCGTTGCCACCGCTGCCTGACGGAACAATTGTGTCCCCGCAGCCTGAAATCAGGAGCAGGGACACGTTGAGCAATATTACCAGTTGTTTTCTTCTCTCCATGCCTTGTTTATTTCGTTGAATGGCTCATACGACATCCAGTCCACTTCAAGAGCGTATGGATAGGCCGGCTTTTCCAGAGAATGAGGGTTCGTATCTACTGACCAGTCATCTGTATGCCAAAAGTTCAGCAGATAAGTGGTAGGGGACACCGGAATGCCTGTGGATGACGGACCGAACGGAAACAGTTTCGTTCCGGCGTAATCCCATAGGATTATTTTTTCGTTTGTCTTCGGATGGATTATCCACCAGGTCAGCCTGTCCGGATACCAGTCGAATCCATATACATAAAACTGTTTTGAGGCATCGTATCCGTCAATAGGCTCTATGCTTTCCGGCTGGTTTTGCGCACCTGTTAGCGGGTGATTGACATTGCCGTCGTGGGCTGAGCGGAAGATTGTGTAAAGAATCTCTCCGGTAGCGAGGTTGATTGTCCTTCCTACTCTTTGCAGCTTGTTTCCTTCTCCCGTCCATGTGCCGATGTAGATGAGCTGCGGATCTGCGATAAGCCATTCGAAATCTATTTCGCTCAATCCGAATCTGTCGTCCATGCGATATGTGAAATAGCCGACTACTGAACCGATATTTGGCTGCACTTTCTTTACATCCGGCACTCTGATACGTGCCTTATATGTACCGAAATGTGTGAATTTTTTCGTTCCTATTTCCGGACCGCGTCCTGCACCGGCAGGATCGTCAGGATCAATTCTCATCACCATCACATCAGAGCCTTTTTCCGAAAGTGAAGGTACGTTCGGAAAATAACGGAAGTCATATCTTCCGTGGCAGTTGAAGAACTCAGACCTGGGTGTGCTGAAGTTTTCGGTGAAAGGCCCTTGGAATCTGCTGTCGCTGTCAGTCACTGCATTTTGGGCATTTGCCGTGCTGAATGTTAGACAAAGAGCTATGGATATTAAAATGGTGCCGTGTTTCATATCTTTTCATTTAAATTGATGAATCCTCTTGTTGGACTATGGCTTTTTACATGATGATTTTTGCGCTTACTTCATCGATGAAGTAATCTTTTCCAGCTCCGAAGCATGTCCCCCAGACACTTCTCAGTTCAATCATCAGGTATACAGTGCCTGTGACCGGAGCTGTATATATGGCCGGAGTGCCAGGAGAAGAAAAGCCGTAGTCAGACTCATTGTTGAATACATCATTGCCGGCGAGGTTGCCGTCAAATGCAGGGACAGGATTTCCGGGGTTCCACCAGTTCATCAGAGACACGAAGATATTTGCGTCATCTGCCTTGGGAGTACCGTCTGGCTCAAAGTCCGTGGCCGGGTCGTCTGCGATGCAGATCCAGAAAAGTCCGTCGTCCATAGTGTCTTCGCCCCACTTGACTTGTGCTGATATTTCTATCTGGTCTCCTTCCACAACCTCAATTGCCTGATAGATAGTTGCCGTATAGCTTCCGTCTTCAATCTGGTTCTCACCGCCCAATCTCAGACAGCCGCCCTTTCCTCCGGCAGGCCCTGACGATTTGTGCCCGAATTCATTTACAAAGGCCGGTGTGCCTTCTGCCGGCTCATATCCTGAGGTTGCCCAATATTCCTTGACGGTCCAATACTTTGCATCGTCCTCTTCCATGGAGCCTCCTTTGAGCAGTTCGTTGTATGCAATGACTTCCACATCTGCGGAATATTCGTCAGTATCGCCTGATATGCCTGTCACAATTGCCTTTACGGTATATTTCCCGTAGCCTGGAAATTCGTGGGACAACTTAAAGTCAGTGCCCGTTGCCGTCACTTCCGACCCGTCTCCGAAATCCCATGATATGCCGGCTGCATTGGCAGAAGCCTGGGCATCGAAATCAATGATTTTTCCGAACTTTCCGGCTCTGTCTGTCCTGGCTGTGAATGACCAGTATGCCTTGACGGCCCCGGCGACAGTAAGGAGCTGCTCTTTCTTTGATATTGCACCGTCGTTATTCTGTGCAGTAAGAGATACAGTATATTCGCCTGCAGCTGAGTAGGTGTGGACCGGGGATACTTCTGTAGAAGTAATGCCGTCTCCGAAATTCCAAAGATAGGCAGTGGCATCGGAAGAAGTGTTCGTAAACTGTATTTCAAGGCCGTTCTGGGTGAAAGTGAAGTCTGCTGTCGGTGTTTTGCCTATGGCCCCTCCGCCGTTGCCCCCTCCTGTGTTACCGGGCTTCTCCTTTTCTCCGCATCCTGCGGCCGAGATTAAAACGACTGCAGCTGCAGCAAACAAATTCATAATTTTTCTCATGTTGATAGTGTTTTAGTTAATTAATGTGTGTTTTTTAGTCAAGGACAATCTTTACACTGAGATTGTCAAAGTAGAACTGTACCTCCGGACCCCAAAGTCCCCATACCGAACGCAATTCAAAGCCGAAGTAAATGATACCTGTTGCCGATACCGTATACCGGAGCGCGTGTGACCCGTCTCCGCTGTATCCAGAGTCTTCCGGCAGCCCCTTTCCGGCAAGATTTCCGTCAAACGGAGGGAGAGGTGTCCCTCCTGCGTTCCAGTAGTTGAACATCTGCAATATGGCTGTATCATCAGTGCCGAAGGTGTCTGCATTGTCCGATATGCACAGGAACATGACACCGCTGTCCATTGATTTCCCTCCCCATTTGATATCTGCTGCAATCTCAAGGACATCGCCTTCTTCAACTTCTATAGGCTGATAGAAAGTTGCTGAATAACTGTAGTCGTGAGGCTGGTTTTCACCCCCGAGCCTCAGGCATCCTCCTTTCATTGAAGACGGACCGTCATTCTTGTAGCCGAATTCTGCAGCAAAGGCAGGGACTCCGACTGCATCGCCATAGTTTCCGTCAGCCGACCAATGGTCTTTGAATGTCCAGAATGCAGCATCTGAGGTCTCCATGCCGCCTCCTTGAAGCAATTCCGTATATGGCTCCACAGTTACTTCAAGAGTCTGTTCTACAATGTCTCCGTAAAGACCTGTCCCGACAGCCTTGACGATATATTTCCCATATGAAGAGTATTCATGTGATGTTTTGTACTCAAGTCCGGCCTTTGTCACTGTGCCGTCTCCGAAATCCCATGAAAGTGACGCAAGATTCTTTGATGACGAAGCGTCAAAGTCTATGATTCTTCCGAACAGGCCTCCACGTCCGGACCGGGGCCTGTAGGTGAAGATTGCTTCCGCCTCCACTCTTATTGACAGAACTTCTTCTGCAGAAGCGGTCTCATCTGTTGAGTTGCTGATTGTAAGCCTTACTGTATAATCTCCGCTTTCAGAGTATGTATGCTTGGGAAACTCTTCTGTTGAACCATATCCGTCTCCGAAATCCCATTCATATGAGCTTGAGCCTTGCGAAGTGTTGATGAATTGGACATCAAGTCCTGCTGTCCTGTATATAAAGCCGGGGACAGGTTTCTGCTGAGGCACATCATTGATGGCCAAAATGTCACTGAAAGTGTCTCCGTTCTTGTCACAGCTTGCCGCCGCCATGGATGCAAGGGCCAGCAACGCTAAAAGATTAGGTATCTTTTTCATGGTGAATGATTTTACAGTTTAATTTCATAGCAAAGGGAAGAGGGCCCTTACTTCACTTTCGGGCAGATTCTCCGCTACATTGTCCCAGTGGACGCTGTTCAGGTCAAGTATTATAATGACACTGGTATTTGTCTGGGCAAGTTCATAATTTGTAGGGTTTGAAATTTCAAGCCCGAGCACAAGAAGTCTGTATGTGCCGTTTTCGTAGAGTGATGCCTGGTGTCCGGCCAGTTTTTCCATGTCAATGGCAACGTAGCATGTACCGGTGTTTTTCCCTTTGTCTACACTGATTTTGTCAGGAAAGCTGTAGACTCCGGATGGAAATTCTGCTGCCGGTGTCCCTTTTTCGTTCAGCTCTCTTAGTTTTCTGTCAGTTTCGTCCTGTGATATGGACAGGTCTACTGTAAAAGCTTTCTGATCAGCAAGGACGCCGGCCCGTACTGCGCCAAGGGCAATGTTGAGTTTGCCGTCCTTGAAATGGCAGGTATATGAGGTATTTTGTCCAAAAGGACCGTTCGGAATCGGGTATGAATTGTCCAGGCCGGTTACAGTGGCCTGAGGAATGTAAATCAAAGGGAAGCCGTAATCCTTGTCATTGTCGTTCGGCTCACATCCGGTAAATATAATCACCGGCAGCATTATAGTAATGAACAATAGGTTTTTTCTTAAGAACATTTTCATACTGTTTTATTGATTTATTAGTTGTATTCAGGATTTTGTGTCAGTGTCCC
This sequence comes from uncultured Bacteroidales bacterium, assembly GCA_947177525.1. Lineage (GTDB taxonomy): Bacteria > Bacteroidota > Bacteroidia > Bacteroidales > UBA932 > Cryptobacteroides. Next base: position 18,428 of record CAMWUW010000011.1, read on the forward strand.
GTTGGAGTTGGTAACCTCATTGCGTGTGAACGGAAGGTAGTAGTTGCGCCTGTGGAACACTCTGTTTTCGACATTCACAAATGAATATGCATATCCTCCGATTGAATTCCTGCGTACTATCACTCCTTTGACAGGCCGGTTCAGTACATCCTCTGCATCCAGCCATCTGACAAGATCCCAATAGCGGTGGTCTTCAAAGGCGAGTTCGACTCTGCGTTCATGCTTTACCGCATTCCTGAAGTCTTCTGTTGAAGAAGCCGTAATTGCCGGAAGCCGGGTGCTTGCGCTGTTGCGTACCTCCATAAGGGCCTGGCGGGCTGTCATGCCGTATCCTTTCGGGTCTGAGTCAGGACCATATGCTTCATTCATTGCTTCTGCGTAGTTGAGAAGGATTTCCGCATAGCGGAATACCGGCCAGACATGGTCACTGCTTCCTCCTTCTATAAGATTGAGGTTCGGCGCAAGGAATTTCTTCAGATAGTATCCTGTCTTTGTCGCCCCCTTGACCGTCATGTCATATGCTCCGGAAGGTGACTGGTCAAGATCCTGCACTCCGTTCCATGCACTTCCGTTGTACACGACTGTTGCTGCCATGCGGGGATCCCTGTTGTCGTACGGATTGGCAGTCTGCGGACCGGTGTATTCATAGGATTCAACAAGGTTGTGGCTTGGAGTGATGCCGCTGTTTCCACCTCGTGTGCCTATAGGGTAATTGAGTCTTTCCGGTGTGCTGCCGGCCTCTTTACGGATAAGGAAAATGGACTCTGTATCTCCGGCTGGGTTGTTCCCTTGGAAATATGCGGAATAATCCCTGTCGGCAGGCATTGCGGGATTGGGGTAGGTCTTTGCACCAGAAAAGCCGAAGCCCTTTTCAAAGATATACTTCCTTGTAGAAATAACCTCGTGTGCAGCTTCTGCTGCTCTTTCCCATTTCGTGATGTCTTGCTCTGGGTTATTGCGTGGACTTGCCGCATACAGAAGCGTGCGTGCCTTGACGGCAAGTGCGGCTGTTCTGTCAAAGCGTCCTGTGTTGTCCCTGAAATTCCAGTTGGCCACATCTGCAACTTTGTTGTCAGCGGTTTCATCAAGCTGTACACGCCAGTCAAGATTTACGCTGTTCTTGTTCTCGTCAATCAGCGCCACAATATGCTCAACGACTTCATCATAAGTAGCCTGCCTGAGAAAACCTCCGTTGTCCTCGCCGTTTGTCACTATCGGCACCCCTCCGTACATCTTGATAAGCTCGGAATAGTAGAACGCTTCCGCGATTCTTGCTTCAGCCCTCTGCCAGTTGAGGTTGATGACATCCCTTTTGTATGCCCTGGGATTGTCTGTGCTGTAAACGGTTCCGTCAGGATTGTAAACCGTGGCCGTATCCCTGTTCAGTGCAAGGAAGTCCTCTCCGTTTTTTGCATAATTGAGGAAAAAATGCGCAGCCCTGATGCCTTCATAATAATTTTCATACAAATAAGACAATGGGTTTGCATCCGGTGAAATCAGCCCTTTGTTGAAATAAGACACATCTGACACCGGAGATGTCTGTACAGCCTCATCTGAGGCCGCCGCAAAGAAATTTCCGTCAATGGTGGTAAATCCGTATTGCATCGGAGAATAATATGCATTTGCGAAGTTGGACAACGTAGAGTATCTGGTCTCAAGCCTGTCTATTGTGTCATATACGTCCAGGCGCGTGTTCAGGAAGTCGTCACATCCGCAAAGGGAGGACATGCCTACAGATAAAAGAACAATATTCCTAATCTTTTTTCTCATGATATTGTCATTTTATTGATTAAAAACTGATTTGTACACCGACATTAAATGATTTTAATGCAGGATATCCATAATATGCTGTCTCTGGGTCCATATTGTAATTTTTCAGCAGGCTGCTGAATGTGAAAAGGTTGAGGGCGTTGACATATAGGCGGCATTTTGAAATGCCGGCTTCACGCACGGCCCTGATGACAGAAAAATCATAGCCCAGTTCAACATTCTGCAGCCTCAGGAAATTGTTTTTTCGTATCCAGAATGAGCTTGAACGATAGTTGTTGTCGTTTTGCATGGCTGTAAGGCGTGGGAAAGTGGCGGTCTCTCTTGTGTCTATGCCCTGTTCCGGGTAGTATGCCCATGCCCCTTTTGCCCATTCAAAGGCATTGCCGTAATTGATGAACGGCTTCCATGCCGAGTAATCCATAAGATTAACTTCACCCCCTGCACTTCCGGTGAACCTGAATGAAAAGTCAAATCCCTTGACTTCAAATTCACCTCCGAAACTGTAGTTCCATTTGGGATAGTCTGGCTCTCCGATTTTGACCATATCTGTCTCATCCACATAATTGTCTCCGTCCTGGTCCTTGTAGCGCAAGTCTCCCGGCTGAACCTGTCCGAACAATGGCTCGGGAATTCCTTCTTTCAGACTTCCGTCAAGGTTGAAGTCGCTGATTTGCCAAAATCCGATGCACTCAAGCCCCATCTTTGTGCCGAACGGATGTCCGGTTGCTGCGTTGTAGTCATATTTTGGCTGCACTTCACCCATGTAGTCAATTGTATTTACTGCATAAACCGCATTTCCGAAGACCGAGTATCTGAAGATTCCCGCCTTGTCAGAAAATATGATTCCGCCGTCAAAGCCCTGATTGGTCATTTTACCGATATTGGAATAATACGGGATATTGCCGTGATATTTCATTACAGAATTGTCAAGAGTCAGTATGCCGCTTCTGTTGTCTCTGAACCAGTCGGCGGTAATGCTGAGCCTGCCGGATATGTTCATGTCGAATCCGGCATTGTATTTGACGCTCTTTTCTGCTGTGATGCCCGGATTTGCCATGAAGAGCGGAACAAGGCCGCTTTCACCCCAGCCGAATGACGGACCGAGACCAGTCACGAAGCCTCCTCCGCTTGCGAAATACTGCTGGTAAAGATAACGTCCTCCTGTCTCGAAACCGTATATGCTGACATCGCTTTCAGCCGATCCGGACAGTCCGGCCGATCCTCTTATCTTCAAATGTTTTATAATGTCATTGGATTTGAGGAATGATTCGTTCGAAACTACCCATGCCAATGAACCGGATGGATAAAATCTGTATCTGTTTCCAGGTGCATATGCATCGCTTCCGAAACAAGAGAAACCGAATTCTGCCACATACCGGCTGTCATATGCATAGTTGACTTTTCCGCTGTAGTTGATGTAGCGGTATTTCCAGTCATAGAATTGTGAGGCATACCCGTTGTAGTCTGAGATATGTGCATTAAGCGCAGCGTCAACGGCATGTCCGCCGAAGCTATTCCCATATCCCAAAGTCACATTGCCCTGCATCCACCGTTCCTTGCCTGAAGACCAATAGGACAGTGACCTTATGTATGTCGATTCGTCTGACGTCTGGGCTGTCCCGTCGAAATATCTTGCATATGTCCTTGTCTTTCCGGTGTTGCCTGTAGTCTTTGAATAGAATGAAAACCCTTCCTGTAGGTAAAGCCCGTCAAGCAGAAAGTCCAGGTCTTCCCTGAATCTGAAATTTGCCTGGAGCACTTTGGTTCTGGCTGTCCTCCATCCTTGGCCTGTAAGAGAGCCTGCAGGATTGTTCGGATGAGTGGCCGTGCCTGAGAATTTGCTTATCGGGTCAGTGGACTTCATGTCGAATACCGGATAGATGTTTGACGGGTAGTTAAGCACGTCCTGGGTCAGAGTGTATATGTCATAGTTGGGACGTGTCCTGTCTTCAAGGCGTCCTCCGATGTCAAGGCTGACTGTAAGGATTTTCCCGAACTTCATGTCCAGATTTGTGCGCAGTCCGTATTTGGCATAGGTCGCATTGGAGGTCATGTCAGTTCTCTTGACATTGAACAGGCCTTGCTGATTGGCATAGTCAAGGACGACATTGTATCGTACGATATCCGAACCTCCGCGGAAAGACAGCACTGCATCCGTATATATCCCGTTGTCTTTGAATACCTCGTCATACCAGCTGACGTCAGTTCCGGTTCCGTTTCTGTAGGATTCAAGGTCGCTTTCGCTGTATGCGGGAGACCATGATCTTCCGTTGTCGTTGCTGACAGCCTGATTGTAAAGGCATGCATAGTCATATGAACCCAAAGGTTTCGCGACATTGACAGGCTGCTGTACTCCTGTTCTCATCTGGAAACTTATTACAGGTGAACTCAAGGGCCCTCTTTTGGTCTCTATCCAGAGCACGCCGTTGGCTCCGTTCATCCCGAAAGTGGACAGGGCGGCAGCATCTTTCAGAATTGAGACGCTTTCTATTTCCTCGGGTGTGAGATATTCTATGTAATCTGTTTTTACCTCAAATCCGTCCACATAGAATTTCATTGTATTTGTGCCTGCCGGCCTGGCATATGATCCGATGCCTCTGATGAACATTTTGGCTGTACCGTATCCCGGAATTCCGTCACCGTTGACAGTGAACAGTCCCGGCAGTTTCCCGCTCAGTGTATTCGTGAGATTCGGAGTCGCGGATTTGTAAAGTTCTTCACCGGAGACAGTTGCGGATGCTGACGTGTTTCTTGTCCGGCAGGTCTTCAGCAGATCTCCCGGGACAATAAGACTGTCGGGCTTAAAATCCTTGGAAGCCGCATTCAGTGAGGCTGCGGCCAAGAACCCCAAAATCAAATTTGTTATTTTAGCTGTATTCATAATGTTTTCTTTTGGAATGGATTATCAGTACCCTGGATTCTGAACAATTATGCCTTTGTTGACTTCGCTTTGGCGGAATGGCTCAAGGAACCATTTCGGATGCCAGTAACCCGTGTATGAGTAGGCGTCCCAATAGGTTTTCAGGGCCTCCATCGTGTTCTGTTCCCCCTCCCTGTAGAATGATATTTCAGTCATGTCTCCTCCGAGGATTTTTGTACCTATATCGGGATGTTTCCAATGCTTGACATCATAGTAGCGGTGATTCTCTTCAAAATACTCCAATGCCTTTTCGCGCTGGATTTCTCGTCTTAATGCATTTTTGCCGGTTTCGGTGAGTGACGGAAGGCCTGCCCTGTTGCGGATGATGTTCAGATATTTCAATGCATTCACGGCGTCTCCTGTTTCATTGTACGCTTCGGCAAGGTGCAGGTAGTTTTCCGCAAGACGGAACAGAGGGAATTCAAGCCATACCCTTGAGCCGGCCCCATAATAGAATTTTGTCGGGACACCGATTCCCCTTCCTTCTGTGGCACGTGCCATGTTGGACTCGATTTCCTTGTCGGAAGTGAAGCTGCCCATATACCAGATGTTTTCATTCCAGTTGGCGTCGCCGTCATTTGAACGGCCATATTTGCCAGGCACGCAAATGTCCACACGGAAGCGCGCTTCGATTTTGTCTATGTTTTCCCCGAAATTCGATATTGGGCGCGGTGCGGTTTCCTTGCCTGCTTCGGGCCAGTCTATTTCGCCTCCGTCCTTGTCGCGGTATAGTCTTACGAAGTTTGTGAGCAGGCCTCTCTGTGATCTTTCGCCGGCATATACATAATTGGAGAAATTGTAGCCTTCATTCATGTTGTTGTAGGTGGTCTGGTCACTTGCAACCTTGAATGCAAGAAGAATTTCCGGACCGTTGAGCTGCGATACTCCCTGCCCATAATCTTTTATTGCATCCTCAAATGTATTCCGGTTGCCTTCTCCCGCAGTGAAAATCAGGTGCTTGTTGTTTTGCTTCGCCCAGTCGAGCACGGCAAGGTTCGCATCGATGGCATCGCGGTATCTCTGCTCATCGTAGCCGCCGAGCCATATCATCTCTTTGTTTCCGCTGAACCTCAGGCCGAATTCTTCTGTATACGGCTTCTGTGAATTGAACAGAGGCCGGGCCGCGAATGTCAGCAGGCGTGCTTTCATTGCAAGGGCGGCTCCTTTGGTCAGCCTTCCTGTCCATTTCTCTCCTGAACCGGGCTCGATGTCTGTCCATGTGTCCGGCAATCTGCTGTATGCTTCGTCTATAATTTCCAGGGTAAAGTCAAGGGTTTCCTGTGCGGTTGCCCTCGGGAAGTTCAGGTCGTCGCTCATTTCATTTGCCTGCCTGACGACAGGTACTCCTCCCCATCTGTAGAACATTCCCATGTAGCGGTATGCTATAAGTGCGTATGCCTCACCGCGCATGTATTCCTTCATTTCGCTGCTCAGCTCATCCACTTTCCCTATATTGTCGATTATTATCCAGCATGCCCTGATTACTTCCCAGCCCTGGTCATAATTTGCCGGACATCCCTGGTCCTCTCCTGTATGAGGACCGTTTACCACCAGATTGTACCCGGCGTGCCAGCTGTATCCTCTTGTGAGTTCTCCGGACAGGCTGGCAAGGGTCCCGTGATTGATTCCCCAGCCTTCCGGAAGGCCGTCGCGCAATGCCAAATGGTATGATCTCCAAAGCATTCCTTCTGCGTCCTTGCGGTTGGAAAAGACTTCGTCAAGGTATACATTGCCTGTGACCTTCGGCATTTCCAGGAACAAGTTGCATGAATTCAGACCTGTCAAAGCTGCAAATGCCAATATGATTGATTTTAATTTATTCATGTCCTGTATGTTTAGAATTGAATGTTGACACCGAAATTCGTCGTTCTTGTCAATGGGAATACGTATGAGATGTTGCCTTCTGAGCCTCCGAGGTTGTCTTTGGTCTCCGGGTCAATGCCATAGGCTTTCATCTTGTCAAACATGGTGACGAGATTGTTGGCGTTCACATAGATGCGCAATCCTGATATCCTCGCTTTTTTCATGAATGCGTATTCTGGTGAGAATGAATATCCTATTTCTATGTTCTTTATTCTCAGATGGTCGCTGGACAAAGTCCAGTGGTCGCTCTTCGGGCCGAAGTTATAGTGGTCCTGGCTGGCGTCGTATACGGCCCTCGGATAGGTGATTTTAGCTCCTGATGCAACCTTCTCCGGGGTCCATCGTCCTTCATACTGCCATCTGAATGCGTTTCCGGCCCGCTTGAAGAATGGACTGGTGATTCTTGAGATGTAGTATGTCCCCTGTGCTGTTCCGGACAGTACGACTTTCAGGTCAAATCCTTTGTAGCTGAATCCTATCTTTCCGCCGAACTGCATCTGGGGCCTGTTCGGATAACCTATAGGGGCCATGTCTTTGTTGTCTATGATTCCGTCACCGTTGAGATCAAGGTATCTGATGTCGCCGAGGGTAACTGAATTTGCTGTTCCGGAGAAGTAAGGACGGCTGTTGAGTTCTTCAAGAGTATTGTAGTATCCGTCTGTCTTGTATCCGTAGTTTTGCCCGATGCTGTGTCCGGTCTGGTTCATCCATTCGTATGGATTCGGGGCTTCAGCCATGTATACGATTTTGTTTTTTGCATATGTGAGGTTGCCCTCTATATAGTATCTGACATTTCCGATGCGGTCATCCCATCCGACTACGATTTCATATCCTTTGTTGTTGACTTTCCCGACATTGACAGGCGACGTTTTCCATGACGGGATTCCGAAAGTTGACGGAATCACTCCAAGCGTGGTGAGGATGTCCCTCCGGTTTTCATGGAAGTAGTCGGCTGTTACGGAAAGCCTGCCGCTGAAGAACTTTGCTTCAATGCCTGCGCTGATTTTTTCGGATTTCTCCCATGTTACGTCAGGATTGCCGATTGAACCTTCGCTGGAGCCGTTGTAGATTGTGTTGTAAGAGCCTGTGCTTGCTCCGAACTGATAGTAGCTGCCGTTTTGTGAGGCTGAATTTGTACTTGAGAAGCTTCCGGGGGCGAGATTGATGTCGTATGTTCCCGGAAGATACAGGTATCTTCGTCCTCCGATCTGGTCGTTTCCGACCACTCCATAGCTTCCGCGTATCTTCAGGAATGTAACCCATTGATTCTGTTTGAAGAAAGGCTCGTTGGAAATGACCCACCCGAGTGAAAATGCAGGGAAAAGGCCGAAACGTTTGCCTTTTGCGAAATTTTCTGTCCCGTTGTAGGCTATATTGACTTCTGCCATATATCGGGTGTCATAGTCGTAGGTGACTCGTGCTGAAGTACCTATGAGACCGCTTGGAGTGTTGAAGTCATCATAAGGCATGGTGTATTTGGTCGCACGTCCCAAAATCAAGGCTCCCAGTGAATGCTTTCCGAAGTTGCCCTGATAGTTGAGGGATGCGTCTGCATAGAAATCGCGCATACCTCCCCAGGAACCGGCAGCAAAACTGTCAGAGCCTGCAGAGCCTCCGAAATATTCGAATACATTGGGATCCTGTATGCTCCTTCTAACGGTGTACTGAGGTATTGCGAAAGACTGCACCACGACTTTGCTGAAGTTTTCCTGATACCTTACGCTGGCCTGGGCATGCAGACCTTTGAGCAGGTACGGCATGTCGTGCCTGAGCCTCATTGTCACGTCAACTCTCGTGTTGGATGTCGTGCCGATGGAGCGGCTGAGCAATGTCGGAAGCCAGCCTCCCGTCATTTCATTGTCTGTCCTTTTTCTCAATCCGTCCTGGACTGAATTGACAGGATAGTCAAAGTCGCTGATGAGCTTGCCGTCCATCACCATGCTTCTGTTTGTGAACGGGTTGCCTTCATAGATAATCTGCATGATACCGCTGTAGCGGCTGTACAGACTTCCTGTTCCGGGACCTTTGGTCACTCCGAACTGAGTGCTGGTGTTGACGGAAAGTGTGGTGTTCCTGAATATGTCGATATCTACATTTGCCCTTACATTGTATCTCTGGTATCTTGAACCGGTCTTCACACCGAAGTAATTGACATTCTTCATGATGCTTTGCTGGTCAAAATAACTGAGGGACACGTAGTATTTTACTCTTTCCGTACCTCCGGAAACGCTTACATTGGCCTGCCATTGCGGTGCGACCCTGCTGTATAGTTCCGAGTATGCGTCAGATGAGCCGTAATAAAGTGCCGGACTCTCCAAAAGCCGGTCTTTCTGCTCCCGGGTCAGATTCATGGCTTCCACCTCAGCAGGGGTGAAGTCTCTGTTGTTCTGGAATTTCCACAGATCATTTTCCGTAAACAGATAGTTCAGGAGGGGAGTGCTGCCGTATCCGTCAACTTCATTGTGCACAGCTTCGTTTCTGAAAAGGGCATATTCGTATGAAGAAAGGCCTTTCTGCAGATTGGTTGCACTTGTCAGGCCGAAGTTGGCCGAGAAATTCACTTTCGGAGCTCCGGCCTGTCCTCTTCTTGTTGTGACTATTATGACACCGTTTGCCGCACGAATTCCGTATACGGCTGTCGAAGATGCGTCCTTGAGTACGCTGATGCCGAGGATGTCATTCGGATTCAGGCTGTTCATTATGCTCATTGCCTGATTGGCCGGCTGTTCAATTCCGTCTATGACTATCAGGGGAGCTGTGTTTCCGGAGTATGATGAGATGCCGCGTATGGCGATGTCGGCTGCGTCCTGGCCCGGTTCTCCGCTGGTTGACACTGCGCTCAGGCCCGGTGTGATTCCGACAAGGGCAGACGATATATTGGCGACGGGTGCCTGGAGAATTTCATCACCCGTTACTGCGGTTATGGCTCCGGTGACATTGACTTTTTTCTGTGTGGCAAATGCGGTTACGACTACTTCTTCGAGATTCTGTGTGTCTTCTTTCAGGACAATGTTGAGCCTTGTCTTGCCGCCTGTTGGGATGTTTGTGTCGGAAAAACCGATGCATGTTACGAGAATGACTGCATTGTCCGGTACTTCAAGCCAGAAGTTCCCGTCTGCGTCTGTGATTGTGCCGTTCTTTGTTCCGGCTTCTATGACCGTTGCTCCGATGACCGGAATCCCGGCTTCATCGACAACTTTACCGGTGATGGTTTTTTTCTGTTGCTGTACAGAAAGTGATGCATCCGGAGTCTTTTCTGATATAATTCCGGACGGTTGGGGATTTATGCTTTCAGCCCTTGTGTGGGGGGGGGTGATAATTGTGAAGAACATGGATGGAATCACTGTCAGTCGAATAATCCGATTCCTCCATTCTTCAGCAATTGTTCGGGAATGGTTAGTGTTATTGGTCATATTTAAGTGATTATTTAGATTGAAGATGCAAATCAATTTATTGATACGGCTGTGTGCATAGGGATGCAGCCCCGAGTATGCCGCTGTTTTTCTGTTCCGATACGATGATCTTGAGTTTCTCTACAGATTTCGGATAAGGAAAGCCGGCCAGGTTTTTCCAGATGGATTCCTGGAACAGATCAAATGATTTGGCAATGGAACCTCCGAAGATTACTGCCTGCGGGTCAAGCACAAGAATGATTATCTTGACAAGATAGGCAAGGTGTTTCCCGTATTCCTCAAAAACACGTATGGCGTCAGAATCTCCATTGTCTGCATTTTTTGCTACTTCGTATCCTGTCAGGCCTGTGAAGTCCGTAAAGAAACGGCTTCCGCAAAACTCTTCCAGTTTTGTGCCCATGTACGGTATTTCCCCGAATTCTCCCGAACCGCAGTTCGAGTCTGACAGCAGCCTGTGGTTCTGTATAATGCCAGCTCCGAGTCCTGTTCCGAGTGTGACTCCTACAAAATCCTTGAATTCCCGGCCTTTTCCGTAGATTTTTTCACCGTAGGCGAAACAGTTGGCGTCATTGTCCACATATACCGGTTTTCCGAATTCTGTTTCAAGGATTTCCTTGAGGGGAACTTCATCCCAGCCGCTGATGTTCTGTACGTTATATACTATTCCATTGTCCCGGTCAACTACGCTTGGTACTCCGATGCCGATTGCTTCTGTTGCATCTGTCATCAGCTCCGCGATTGATGATTTCAACAGGTCAAGTGTCCATTGTCCTCCTATATGTCCCTGTGTGTCTGCCTTTATATGTCCTGCAATGCATGCATCTTCAATCCTCCCGCATTCTATTGAGGTTCCGCCGAGATCTATGCCAATTATATTTTTCATGTGTCAAAATTATAGTTGTCAGTTTTCTGTGTCAGAATATTTGAAATGATTTTACCTGATCTGTCTGAATTCACTGGCAGGATTTTCAGCAGATTTTTGTGCAGGACATTGGAGGGGGTGCCATACCATACGGCCCGACAATGCAAAATTATAGATTATGCAAACCCGAAAAATTGATATTTGCGAATTGTTTTCCTCAAATTGCGCAAAATGTCGGGCAAAATTCAGCTTAAAATACAAACAGATACGGATTTGTATCCTGGAGAGTCGGCCCCGTATCCTAATGCGTGGAGCGTAATTCGCTGTAAATCAGCTGTTTTCTGATAATCGCTGCCCCAAAAACGGGGCGGCGATTATCAGAAAATGATTGAGAGTCAATATTTTACTCTGCATGGGAATGTCAGGGTGCAGGCTGGACGAACTGGAAATTGCCGGAACTGCTGACAAGGAATCTGCGGCCTCAGCACAGGATGAGCATTATGATTTGCGCTGAAATCACCCGCAGGAAGATGCTGACAGGGTAGACGGTTGCGTATGCTACCGAAGGCTCGTCACCCTCAACTGTCGTGTTTGCATAATTGAGGGCAATGGGGTTTGCCATGCTTCCGCAAAGCATTCCGACATTCTGTGCGTAGTCTGTCCTGAAAAATTTTGCGGCTATGAATGCCACGATAAGCACAGGAACTGTAGCAAGGGCAAAACTGATTCCGATCCATTGCAGGCCCTCCACGGTGAACACCTTCTCAAAGAATCCCGCACCTGCGCCCAAGCCAAGGCCTGCAAGATAGATAGTTATTCCCAATTGCCTCAGCATGAGATTTGCGCTCATTGTTGTGTAGGTGGTCAGGTGGAACCTCGGGCCGAATGCTCCCATTAGTATCCCGACTATTATAGGACCTCCGGCAATTCCGAGTTTTACCGGGACACTCATGCCGGGAATTGCAATAGGGATGCTTCCGAGAATGAGCCCAAGCACGATTCCGATGAAAATATTCAGAAGATTCGGGTTCTTGAGCTGCTTTGCCTCATTGCCGAGTATTATGCTTACATTGTCGATGGCCTTTGCTTCTCCCACGATTGTCAGCTTGTCTCCTATCTGAAGTCTGAGTGAGCGTGAAGGAAGCAGGTCTATTCCTGCCCTGTTTACACGCGTGATGTTGATTCCGAATGAGTTGCGGAGTCTGAGGGAGCCGAGCTTTGCACCGTTTATTTCAGGTTTGGTGACAAGGACATGACGTGAGACCAGCTGGCTGTCGATTGAATTCCAGTCAATGTCCTTCTTGTTCCAGTCTACGTTTTCACGGTTGCCGAAAATTGTCCTGATGCGCTCTACATCTTTTTTGCCGGATATGACCAATACATGTTCGTCCTCTTCCAGAACAGTGTCAGAGGTTGGTATAATCACCTTTCCTCCTTTCCAAACCCTTGAAATCACAAACTGGACATCGGCATTTTCCCGTATCTCCTTTATGCTTTTCCCGAATATCGCAGGATTGTTTACGTTATATTCTACGACAAAGGTATTGTCTTCCGAAGGGTCGTGATGATTCTTTGCCGCTTTGGGAGATGTGGCGGCCCGGATTATGACAACGCACAGGATAACTCCTAACAGACCGAAAGGATAGCCTACGGCACAGGCCATTGCCATGTTGTTGGCCGTATTGATGTCCTCCGGATGTGCCTGCAGAAGCGCCTGTTGTGCGGCACCGAGCATCGGTGTGTTTGTCACGGCTCCGGAGAACAGTCCCATCGCCTCCGGCAGAGGCATTCCTGTGGCCCATTGCAGCAAAAACATCATAAGAGTCCCGAGCACCAGCAGTGCCAGCGCAAGGAGGTTCAGTTTAACCCCTCCCTGCTTCAGCGAAGAGAAAAAGCCCGGGCCTACCTGTACGCCGAGCGAGTATATGAACAGGATCAGTCCGAAATTCTGTGCAAGGGCAAGCATGTCCGGATTGATTTCCATCCCGAAGTGTCCTGCCGCGATTCCGGCAAAGAAGACAAAGGTTGATCCGAGGCTTACTCCGTATATCCTGATGCTTCCCAAGGCCACTCCTGCGGCACATATCAGTGACAGCACCAGCACAGCCTGTATAAATGTCTGTTGTGTGAATATTTCTGTAAACCAGTTCATCTTTTTATAATGTCGTATGGGTTGGACATGGACGGGTCAATATATCAGTATTCCTGCAACTCCGCCCATGATGATTGCAGCAATCGGGTTTAGTCTGAACCAGATGGAGGCTATGAACGCAGCCGCGAACAGCATCCAGCTTTTCCAGTCAGGGAAGTTTTCCGGTGTAATCAGAATAACTGCAGCTGCCCCAATAAGTCCGGCTACTGCAGGTTTGAGACCTGTCATTACACCTGAAAATATCTTGTTGTCGCTGAATTTTGTGTATGCCTTGCACAAAAACAGGACGATTATGAATGACGGGAGCACGACGGCAAGAGTGGCTGTGAAAGACCCCATGATGCATAGGAACTCTCCGGCACCGGCGTGTGAGAACACGTCATACCCCACGTATGTCGCGCAGTTGATGCCGATGGGGCCGGGTGTCATCTGTGAAATGGCCACAATGTCCGTAAAGGTCCCCTCGTCAAGCCATCCGTGCACAGAAACGACCTGCGTCTGTATCAGGGAAAGCATTGCATATCCTCCTCCTATCGTGAACAGGCCTATCACGAAAAACGTCATGAAAAGTTCGAAAAATATACTTAGGAATGTCATTCCCTGCCCTCCTTTTTTTCGTTGTGCCATGCAATCGCCGCCGCACAGACTATCACCGTAAGCAGTATATATATAGGAGATACGTTAAGAAAAGCTACTGCAGCGAGAGTTGAGGCAGAGAGAAGCCATGCCCACCATGTCTTGTTGGCATTTCTGGCCATGTTTATCATAGGTATGGCTATCAGGGCAACCGTCACCGGCCTTATTCCTTTGAATATCTTGATTACTATGGGATAGTCCTGGTATCCGCTGAAGGCCATCGCGATTGTCAATATTATTATGAATGACGGCAGGATGCTTCCGAGCGTGGCCACGATGCTTCCCGCTGTGCCTTTGAGACGGTAGCCTGTGAAAATGGAGATGTTGACGGCAAGAAGCCCCGGAGCTGACTGTGCCAGGGCTATGATATCCGTGAAGTCCTCCTCTTTCATCCATTGCCGGCGTATAAGCTCATCCCTTATGATGGGAAGCATAGCGTAGCCGCCTCCCAAAGTGAAGGCTCCTATTTTTGCGAATACTGTAAATATTTGCAGGTATGATACCATTGTCTTATGATATATGGCTGAAAATCAGCTATTTCTGTCCGTTTGTCATTTCGTCGCGGCCGCAGTGGCCGAAACAAGGCTGCAAAAGTATGATTTTTTTTCAATATATGGTATAGCGGCAGTGATATGCTGCCGCTAATGTGAACTGATATAGTCTTTGAGCGCAAACCTCAGGACTTTGAGGGCATACTGGATGTGTGAGGTGACCTGACGTACCGTGAGGTTGTATTCCGCGGCGATTTCACTGTAGTTCTTGCCGTGGAACCGGCTTGAAGTGAATACTTCGCGTGTAAGCTCAGGCAGCCTGTCTATTGTCTCCATGAATATGTCTTCGATTTCTGCAGCGAAAATCTTGTCCGGGTTGCAGCTTCTCAATGAAGCTATCTCGTATATCTGCATCCTTTCCATGATGTCGCTCATGTTCTGCCTGGCATTGCTGCGGACTTGCTGGGATTTCAGGTAATCAAGGCATTTGTTGATGATAATCTTGAAGGCATACGACTGGTAGTTGTCCGTGTATACGTCCTCACGCTTCTCCCACAGCCTGATGAAGCTGTCGTTTGTGATGTCTTCGGCAACGGAATGGTCATGGACGTATGAATTGGCTATCTTGATGAAAAGGGAACGGCTGTCACGGAACAGCTCACTGAATTCATCTTCAGTGAGCACGTGTCTGCTATTTATATCCTTTCCAGTCATAACTTTTTCCTCCGGACGGCAAAGTTCGGCAAAAAAAAGTAAAAAAGTGAAGAAAATTATGTAGAACACTTCCGTTCGCTCGTCTATATTATGTCATTGACAGAAAAATGACCGCATAATAAACACTGATGAAAGACGAAAAACTATATAGCTATTTCAACAATTCAGCTGATACAGAAGACATTATCCAGATAGAGGAGTGGCTGAAAGCCGATCCGCATCATCAGAAAGAGTTTGATGATGCCCATGCCGTGTACAACGCCATGGCTTTTCAGGAAGCCAACTATGTCCCTGCCCATACAGCCGGAAAACCGCGCAGGACGGCTTTACGTTTCTGGAAGCCATTATGCGGAGCGGCAGCCTCGCTTCTGCTTGTCGCACTGGCAGGATATGTCGGGAAATATGCCGGGGAGGAGATTGCGAATGACAGGATTGCCTCGTGTCTGAATGTGATAGAAATACCTGCAGGACAAAGCATGTCAATTGTTTTGAGTGACGGCACCAAGGTGTTTCTCAACGGAGGCTCGCGCCTGGAGTATCCGCCTGTATTTGCCAAAGACGTGCGTCATGTGAAGCTTTCGGGTGAAGCCTTCCTCAATGTTGAACATGACGAGGCTCATCCATTCCGCGTTGAGACCTTTGATTCAATGATAGAAGTGCTCGGAACAGAGTTCAATGTATATGCCGACGAAGAAAACGGACATTTTTCCACGACTCTGCTCCGTGGCAAGGTAAAGGTTTCCACTCTCGGTGACGAGGAGTATGAGCAGGTAATCCTCAGCCCGGACGAAAAGGCTACCCGTGTGGGAAGTCATCTTGTGGTGACAAAGGTTCCTGCCGATGATGTGGTCAGCTGGATCGACGGGTATATAAATATCGGAGGTGTCGGCTTTGAAGAACTTATGCACCGGTTTGAGGATGCATACAATGTGAGGATTGTGCTTGAAAGGAAAGATATAGGAGGCTATATGAGCGGAAAGATAAGGGTCTCCGAGGGCGTTGAGTTTGCCCTGCACCTTCTGCAGCAGTCTTGTGACTTTACGTATGAAAGGGACAAGACCACTGGAACTATAACGATAAAATAATTCTTATTCGGATTAATAACCAACTAAATTGATTTATGCATAACATAATGATTAAAATCATCGGATTGTGTCTTGCCTTGGCGACGCTGATGTCTTCCTGGTCTGCTTCTGCGCAGAACAAGACGACGCTGACGCTTGATATGAAGGATGTTCCTGTTTCGCAGGTGATGCGCGAAATAGAACAGAAGACTAAATTCGTTTTCCTGAACAAGGACGTCGATGTCAGCCGCAGTGTCACAATCAATATGACTGACAGGCCGGTGACAGATGTTCTTGATTTTCTTTTTAAGGACCATGGCGTGGACTATAAGATAGAAGCCATGCATATCGTCATTTCAAACAGGACTCCTAAAACTTCAACGGGGGGGGGTACTGGCAATAATGTTCTGAGCGGAACTGTCGTTGACGCTTACGGAGAGCCTGTCATCGGAGTCGGAGTGCTTATCAAGGGCACTGCCATAGGCTCCAGCACAGACCTTGACGGAAAATTTTCTTTTGTCCTTCCTGCCGGAATGGAGACTTCCAGCCTGGAATTTTCCTGCCTCGGCTACAGCACGGTGGAGCTTCCTATCGGTGTGCGCAGGATCTTTGACATCACAATGCAGGATGATGCCATAATGATGGAGGCGACCGTTGTCACTGCCCTCGGCATCAAACGTTCTGAAAAAGCCCTTTCATACAATGTGCAGCAGGTGAATGCCGACGCACTTGTGGCCAACAAGGACGCCAACTTCATCAATTCCCTCAACGGTAAGGTTGCCGGTCTCAACATCAACGCCTCCTCTTCCGGAGTCGGAGGTGCCACCAAGGTCGTGATGAGGGGTACCAAGTCCATTTCCCAGTCTTCCAATGCACTTTATGTCATCGATGGTGTCCCTATGTACACTTCTGCAAGGGATGGCTCGACAGAGTTCGGATCCCAGGGTTCCACTGACCCTATCGCCGACATCAACCCTGATGACATCGAGTCAATGTCGGTGCTGACCGGTGCTGCCGCTGCCGCGCTTTACGGCTCGGATGCGGCCAACGGTGCGATTGTCATCACCACCAAGAAAGGAAAGGCCGGAAAGGTGACTGCAACTGTCACTGCCGGAGTTGAGATGATGAATCCTTTCGTACTTCCACGTTTTCAGAATACCTACGGTACGGGTGACCTCAGCTCTTCAGTCGGTTCGATTGACCGCAGCTGGGGCGCGAAGCTCAATTCTGCAAACAATCCCAATTACAATCCTGCAAAGGATTATTTCAATACAGGTTTTGTGCATAATGAAAGTGTTTCAGTGTCAATGGGTAATGACAAGAACCAGGCTTACCTGTCCGCTTCTGCCATTAACTCCGACGGTATTGTGCCGAACAATGGCTACAGCCGCTACAACTTCACTTTCCGCAACAATACGGCATTTCTTAAAGACAAGATGCACCTTGATGTAGGTGCAAGCTATATTCTCCAGAAGGACCGCAACATGATCAACCAGGGTACATACAATAACCCTCTGGTCGGTGCATATCTTTTCCCGAGGGGAAATGACTGGGATGAGTACAGGATGTTTGAGCGTTATAATGCCGACAGAAAGCTCTATACCCAGTATTGGCCTGTAGGAGATGCCGGCATGACCATGCAGAACCCTTACTGGATCAACTATCGCAATGTCCGTGAGAACAAGAAGGACCGCTTCATGCTCAATGCATCTCTTTCTTATGACATTCTGGATTGGCTGAATGTTGCCGGACGTGTGCGTATGGACCAGTCTTTCACTACCTATACGGAGAAATTCCATGCGACGACATCTCTTCAGCTCACAGAAAGTTCCCAGAACGGTCTGTTCGGCATAGAGCAGTCAAAGGACCGCCAGATTTACGCCGACTTCCTTGTGAACATCAATAAGAGATTCAGCGATGACTGGACATTCCAGGCCAATCTCGGTGCATCAATCTCGGATATGTTCAATGACGTGATGAAAAACAGGGGCCCTATCGCTGACGGTCTTTTCTCGAATGAAAAAGCTGGTCTTGCCAATGTCTTCAATGTACAGAACTTGAGCAACTCTCCCAAGACAACCCGTCTGCAGGACGGATGGCGTGAACAGACACAGTCACTCTTCGGCTCTGCCGAGGTGGGCTTCAAGAGCACATACTTCCTTACTGTGACAGCCCGCAACGACTGGCCTTCAATGCTTGCAGGTCCTCATTCAAACAGAAAATCATTCTTCTACCCTTCAGTTGGAGCTTCGGTTGTCATTTCTGAGATTATTCCGAATATGCCAAAGGAACTCGAATATATCAAGCTCCGTGGTTCATGGGCTTCAGTGGGTACTTCTTTTGCGCGCTACATCGCCAACCCTCAGTATAACTGGAACGGAAGCAGCCTGTCATGGAACATGAAGACCGACTATCCTGTATATAATCTGAAGCCAGAGCTTACAAATTCGTTTGAGGTCGGCCTTACAGTCAGATTCCTACGTGATTTCAATCTTGACGCTACATATTATCACACAAATACAAAGAATCAGACATTTGACCCTCAGATTGTGACAGGTTCCGGTTCTTCGAAGATTTATGTGCAGTCCGGAAATGTTATGAACCAGGGTCTTGAGTTCAATCTTGGCTTCAACCATACTTGGAATATGTTCACATGGAATACCAACTATACCCTCTCAATGAATGAGAACAAGATCATTGAACTGGCAGACCATGTGTGGAATCCTGAGACGGAATCATATTTCAGCGTTCCGCAGCTTGATATGAAGGGTATGGGACAGGCTCACTTCATCTTGAAAAAGGGCGGTACGCTCGGTGACCTTTATTCACTCAGCGATTTCAGATATGACTCCAATGAAAAGATAATGGTTGACGAGAGCGGTAAGGTGAATGTCGGCACTATCAACAACAAAGACAATTATGTGAAACTTGGAAGCGTGCTCCCTAAGGCAAATATGGCATGGAGAAACGATTTCAAGGTAGAGAACTTCACCTTCGGTTTCCTGATTACGGCCCGTCTTGGCGGTATCGTATATTCAAGCACCCAGGCATATCTTGACTACTATGGTGTTTCAGAAGCATCTGCTGCGGCACGTGACAATGGAGGTGTATGGATTAACGGCGGGGACAATCTTATTTCAGCAAACAGCTGGTATACTACTGTCGGAGGTCCTGGCTCGCTTCCTCAGGCCTACACTTATTCGGCAACCAACGTCAGGCTTCAGGAAGCTTCTATAGGCTACACCTTCCCGCGAAAGATGCTTGGCAACGTATGTGACCTGAACATTTCCATTGTCGGGCGTAACCTGTGGATGATTTATAATAAGGCTCCGTTTGATCCTGAGGCTGTGGCAACCGTCGGAAACTACTATCAGGGTATTGACCACTTCATGATGCCTTCGCTCCGTAATTTCGGGTTTAATGTAAGACTTACTTTCTAATTGGAATATGGATATGAAAAATAGCATAATTAAAGCCGGAATTTTGTCGCTTGCATTTTTTGCGGCAGTGTCCTGTACCGGTAACTATTTGAAAATAAACACTCATCCATACGAAGTGAACGAAGAACAGATGAGGCAAGATGATTATATCATCGGAGCGACTCTGTCAGCAATCTGCGGAACAGTCGTGTCTACTGACGTGAACACAGCACAGTTCACGGACTGTCTTCTCGGAGGCCCTATGGGCGGATACTATTCCTCCACGGGAAGCTGGTCCAAGACCATTGACAACTTCAATGCTACGGATGACTGGACAAGAGTATTCATGTCAAGTGACAGGATTATCCCTACACTTTTTACCAATCTTAGGGAGTTGAATGAGATTACGGATGACCCTGTAATCCACAGCATGGCGACTGTTGTGAAGGTAGCGGCAATGCATAGGGTAACTGACACCTATGGTCCTATACCTTACAGCAAGATCGGTGTGAATTCAGAGCTGCTTGTCCCATACGACTCACAGGAACAGGTCTATGACAGAATGTTCGAGGAATTGGATGCTGCTATTCTTGTCCTTGAGGACAATGCATCGTTGACCTATTCGGCCAATGCCGACCCTGTATATAGGGGAAGCGTAAGAAACTGGTGTAAATTAGCCAATTCACTGAAGCTCCGTCTTGCCATGCGTATCGTATATACGGAGGGCGGAAAGGAGAAAGCTGCCCGGAAATTCAAGGAAGTGATGGAACACCCTATCGGAGCATTCACTTCAAATGCCGACAATGCGGCTCTTCAGCCGGTGGCATTCGGAGACAAGGGCAATCCTCTGTATACTGCTGTCAAGTATAATCAGATTGCCGGTTCAGAGACTGGCGGAGATACTCATGCGGCTGCAGAAATCACTTCATATATGACAGCTTACAATGATCCGCGTTGTGAGAAATATTTCATCAAGTCAGAGTTTGCTGATAAGGATTTCATGTATACCGGAGCACTTATCAGTGTGGTCAAGCCTCCGCTTGGAACTGTCGGCAGAAAGTATGCCGGTGTAAATATCGGATACAATGACCCTCTGCAGTGGATGAATGCGGCTGAAGTCGCATTCCTTAAGGCAGAAGCCGTTGTCCTCGGAGTTATCAGCGGTGATGCAGGCGAGTACTACAATGAAGGTATAAGGCTTTCATTTGATCAGCACGGTGTGGCTTCGGCCTATGCGTCTTACATGAGCAATGAGGAAAAGGCTCCTGTCACCTACGTCAATCCGGAGGGTGAAAGCCGTCCGGTGGCCTTGACTGATATTGCTGTCAAATGGGATGACGCTGCCACGGATGCCGAGAAGCAGGAGCGTATAATCATCCAGAAATGGATTGCTAACTTCAATCTCGGAAACGAGGCCTGGGCAGACCACCGCCGTACCGGATATCCTAAATTTTTCCCGGCTTCAGATGAAGGTAATATGAGCGGCGGAATCGTGGACAACTCATTCGGAGCACGCCGTATGCCTTATCCTCAGGATGAACGTACCAGCAATGCTGAGAATTATTCCTATGCCGTCGCAAATCTTCTCGGCGGAAGGGACAATATGGCCACAAGAGTATGGTGGGACTGCAACCCGGCAGTGAATAAATAATTAATCATTTGATAGTTATATGAAAAAGATATTTATAGTCCTCATTGCATCCGTCCTTGCTGCAGTTGCCTGCAGCGACTGGACAAGGCCTGAGGCATTGGATTATATCCACAAAGGGGTAGAGGAGACAGATCCGGCAGGATATGAGGCATATCTGAAGTCAATCAGGGAGTATAAGGCCTCTGAGCACAAGGTGATGATTCTTAATGTCAGCGGTACAGATGCATATCCTGTGTCACAATCGCAGCTGCTTATGGCAATGCCGGACAGTGCTGACTATATCTGCGTGAACAATCTGGATAATCTCCATCCTGAATTTGTAAAACAGATTTCCCTGGTCAAAGAGAAAAAAGGTACTTCCGTTGTCTCTTCCGTTGACTTTGCTGTTGCCTATGCAGACTGGCTTGACCATAAGATTGAACTTTCGGACAACGGAAGTCCTGCGCCCACGAATGACGAGTGCAAGGCATATTTCAAGGAGCACGCCCAAAAACAGTTTGCATACTGCGGGCAGTACTCGTTTGAAGGTGTGCTTGCCTCTTTTACCGGAACTCTCATCACTGATGAGGAAAGGGCAAGCATGAACGGTTTTATGGAGGCCGTATCTGAATGGAGGGCTTCAAATAAAGACAAGCTTTTCATGATGCGCGGCAATGTCAATCTGCTCACGGACAAATCCATCTTGGCCGAAACCAAATATATCATCTTGGTGATGGGCGGTGACAAGGGAGTGGCAAGCTTCAAGTCGAAAATCAGAAGTGTTCTCTCCAGTGTCGAGCAGAAAGACAGGATTATCTTCGAGGCAGTGACACCAAGTGCTGACGAACCGGAACCGAAAGGCGAGACAATCTATGAGGCTGCGGAAGACCTTGTCAAGCTCGGGGATTATACCTACGGAGGCAAAACTTATATCTCATTGGGAATTGCCGTGTCAAATGCAAACGATGACTACTTCAATGACAGCTATTT
>CAMWUW010000012.1 GCA_947177525.1 uncultured Bacteroidales bacterium
CTCCTGAGATTTCAGCAATCAGAAAGATTGCCGTCATCGGAGCCTGCATGACGCCTGCCATCAGCCCAGCCATGCCGACGAGCACAAAATTCTGTTCGGGAACCACACCTCCTCCGCCGATAAGATTTATGGTCCTTGCAATGACAAAGCCTGAAATTGCCCCGATGAACAAGGTTGGTCCGAAAGTTCCTCCGACCCCGCCTCCTGCATTTGTAAAAGACATGGAAAAAACCTTCAAAAGCAGAATCAGCAAAAAGAACAGCGGAACAGACCATGGAGTCCGCATAAAAAAGGCCAGAACCGTCTTTCCTTCAAGATTAATCATTCCTCCGTTAAGAAGTTCATGCAAATGCTCATATCCTTCTCCGTAAAGAGGAGGGAAAAGAAAAATAAGCAGGCCGAGACACAGGGCCGAGACAGCCCACCGTGCCAAAGGTCCCGTAATGCCCTTAATCTTGTCCTCGAGGAAGAGGGTCATTCTTGTGAAATATACGGAACAGCCGGAACAGAAAAGTCCGAGAATGACGTAAAACGGGATGTTGTGCATTGTGAAAGGAGACAATGAGCACTCAAACGGCAGAGTGTCTCCCAAAAGTATATATGAAACTACCGTTGCGGAAATCGTCGACAGGAGCAGCGGCAGTATGGATGTCATGGATATATTGAAGAGAAGGATTTCAAGCGTGAACAACACTCCGGCCAAAGGAGCCTTGAAGATTCCGGCAACGGCTCCGGCCGCACCGCATCCGAGAAGAATGGTCATGTTCTTGTATGAAAGGCCCATGAACCTTGCAACATTGGACCCTATGGCCGCTCCGGTATATACAATCGGGGCTTCCGCTCCGACCGACCCTCCGAACCCGATGGTTACGGAAGAGGCGGCAACCGAAGTCCACATATTATGCGGCCGTATCTTTGACTCATTCTTTGAGACAGCAAGAAGCACTTTGGTCACACCGTGCCCGATATTGTCTCTTACGACATATTTCACAAAAAGCAATGACAGAAGCATACCGATTCCCGGATATATTATATACAGGAAATTATATGCCTCATTGTCGAACCACGCCGTAAGGGAATGGTGTATGAATTCCACCGTTGTCTTAAGAATTGCAGACGCAAGGCCGCACGAGATTCCCACAAAAAGCGAGAGCAGCAGGACCAGGTCTCTTTCCGAAATCTTTCCTGCAAGACGCCTCAGCGGTGAAAGTACATCCTTTGGTACATTACGGGATTTCATGCTTCTCTATAAAATGAAAAAAGGCCGGCCGGAAAAACCGGCAGGCCCCGTTTATGATTTGTCTGAATCACTCTCCGTCTGCAATATCATCATCCCCGCTTGAATATTGGGAGATATTGTCGTCCGGAAGGCCGTCGGAATCGCTGTCTGAGTCATCACCGTCCTCTCCGTCCAGCCATCTTTCAATATCCTCGGCATCATCAGTCTTTACTTTTATCTTGACCAGATAAATTGCATCAGGGATTTCAACTGTCACGGCATAGAAGCATGACCCGTCCGGCTTGTCGTATTTCATCAAATCCGGGAAATAGTCATTGAATCCCTTAGGGTACTTCTCCGAGAATGCAAGTGCAAGTTCCTCGGACATGTTTTCATAGCTTACAACAGCTTTTCTCTTTGGTGTTGTCATAATTATCTCTAAACACTTAATTCAGGTTGGTACATTAAATTCCGGTGCAAGTGTAGAACATTTTTTTGAATTGAGCAATATCAGATGCTATTTTTTATAAAAAATAGATAGTTTCACACCTGCAGGGGGCATATTACCTGCCGCGGCGGAAAAAGAACGACTTTTGGTCACGCTTCCTTTCAATGTCCCGCTCAACAAAAACTTTCTGCAGATTCTTAGGATCAAGCCCCGTATAATACATGACGGAAGAGGTTGTCATAGGAGTAGGCGTAAAGTCCTGCACCTGGTCCATATACAGTCCCTTCAGCTCCGGACTGCGGGAAAGTCTCTGCATTTCCTTCATGCCGCATCCCGGATGGCCGGAAATGAAATAAGGCACCAGTTCGCATTTGCGTCCGCTTGAGCGTACAATCTTGTCGAATTCATGCCTCAACTGGCCGAAAAGTCTGAATGACGGTTTAGCCATAAGCTTCAGGACACTGTCCTCCGTATGTTCAGGAGCCACTTTAAGGCGGCCTGACGTATGTTCAAGTATCAGTTCTTTCAGATAAGGATACGAGGTTTCATCAACAAAGCCCTTTTCATCTAAAAAGAGGTCATATCTTATTCCGCTTCCGATATAGGCATGCCTTATTCCCTTTACGGAAGCAATCCTGTCGTAAAGCCCGAGAAGACGTGCATGGGAGCGGTCCATATTACGGCATGGTGACGGGAAAAGACAGGATTTCCGCCTGCACTTTGAGCACAGTTCCTGATCACGGCCACGCATTCCGTACATATTGGCAGTAGGAGCCCCGACATCAGAAATATTGCCGGCAAATCCAGGAAGCGAATTCAGGGCCTCGATCTCCCTAAGTATGGATTCCTCACTGCGGGACTGTATGAACTTGCCCTGATGCGCCGCGATTGTGCAGAAGTTGCATCCGCCGAAGCATCCTCTGTGAGTGTTCACAGAGAATTTTATCATATCAAATGCCGGAATACGTTTTCCCTTATACCTCGGATGGGGCTGTTTTGTAAAAGGAAGGTCCCAAAAAGAATCCATCTCATCCTGTTCCGCAGGAGGATATGTAGGATTTATCTGCACGTATCCATTGCCCACAGGCTCCACCAACACTGGAGGGTGCATCATATTCGCATACGTCTCAACAACATGGAAATTCTCTGCAAAGGCAATCTTGTCGCTGCAGCACCTCTCGAAAGAGTTAAGGATTACAGCATCTTTTATGCGGCATCTGCCGTCCATGCGGAAAGCCAGCTGCGGTATCTTCCTTATATCATTTATATTGCGTCCGGACTCTATGGCTCTCGTAAGTTCCAGCATAGGCCTCTCCCCCATTCCGTAGCAAAGCCAGTCCGCGCCGCTGTCCACAAGAATTGAAGGCATGAGGCAATCCTTCCAATAGTCATAGTGGGTCACTCTCCTCAACGAAGCCTCGATTCCCCCGATCACGACAGGTATGTCAGGCCAGATTTCCTTCAGAATCCTGGTATAGACCGTGACTGCATAATCCGGCCTCTGTCCGGCCCTGCCATCCGGCGTATATGCATCGTCACTGCGCAGACGCTTGGAAGCAGTATAATGGTTCACCATTGAGTCCATGGCGCCGGCGTTCACTCCGAAATAAAGCCTCGGAGCACCCAGCTTGCGGAAATCCCTAAGGTCATCACGCCAGTTAGGCTGCGGCACGACGGCGACACGGTATCCGTATTTCTGAAGCCAGCGGGCAATCACCGCAGTACCGAAAGAAGGGTGGTCCACAAAGGCGTCACCACTGAAAATGATGACGTCAATGTAGTCCCACCCCAAAGCCTTGACCTCCTTTACAGAGGTCGGTATCATATAGTCCGCCATTACATCCTTTCAGGAAGAGTTATGCCAAGGATTGACATTGCCTTTGAAAGGACCTTTGCAATGGACTCTACCAGAACAAGCCTGTATCTCAGGAGAGCCATGTTCTCTTCACGCAGTATAGGCGTATCGTGGTAGTACTGGTTGAACTCCTTTGCAAGTTCGTATGCATAGTTTGCAATCACGGCCGGCGAATGTGCATCTCCTGCTTCAGCAACCTTTGCCGGGAAAGTATTCAGAATCTTTATTATCCTGACCTCCTTAGGAGAGAGCACGGAGTCCGGCATAATGTCTGCCACCCCGTAAGACACACCCTTGTCGGCAGCCTTTCTCAGGATTGACTTGATGCGCGCATGCGTATACTGTATGAAAGGTCCTGTATTTCCATTGAAATCAATTGATTCCTTAGGGTCGAAAAGCATGGTCTTCTTAGGATCGACCTTCAGTATGAAGTATTTAAGCGCACCGAGGCTGATCATGCGGAACAAGGCATCCTGCTCCTCCTCGCTCATATTGTCAATTTTTCCGAGCTCCAGGGAAGTTTCCTTTGCCGTATTGTACATTGCGGAAATCAGGTCATCCGCATCCACAACAGTTCCTTCGCGGGATTTCATCTTGCCCTCAGGAAGCTCCACCATGCCGTATGACAGATGGTAAATATAGTCTGCCCAGGAGAATCCCAGCTTGCCAAGTATCAGCTTAAGTACCTGGAAATGATAATTCTGTTCATTTCCGACAACATAGATATGCTCATCAAGGCTATACTCCTTGAATCTCTGCTCTGCGGTGCCAAGGTCCTGCGTCATATAGACTGATGTGCCGTCACCTCTGAGAAGAAGCTTCCTGTCAAGTCCGTCAGAAGTAAGGTCACACCACACTGAGCCGTCGCTTTCTGTCTCAAAGACACCTTCCTGCAGACCTTTCTGAACAAGAGACTTTCCGAAAAGATAAGTCTGTGACTCATAGTACGTTCTGTCAAAGCTGATTCCGAGGTCATCGTAAGTCTTGGCAAAGCCTTCGTAAACCCAGCCGTTCATGGTCTTCCACAGTTCCACAACCTCAGGATCTCCCTGCTCCCATTTGAACAGCATTTCCTGGGCCGCCTTAAGAGAAGGGGCATTCTTCTTGGCCTCATCCTCTGGCATGCCGCCCGCAACAAGCTCATCTACTTCTTTCTTGTAGAGGTTATTGAAGGCCACATAGTAGTCTCCCACCAGGTGGTCTCCCTTTTTGCCCGAAGACTGCGGTGTCTCGCCGTTGCCGAGGACTTTCCATGCGTACATTGACTTGCAGATATGGATTCCGCGGT
This sequence comes from uncultured Bacteroidales bacterium, assembly GCA_947177525.1. Lineage (GTDB taxonomy): Bacteria > Bacteroidota > Bacteroidia > Bacteroidales > UBA932 > Cryptobacteroides. Next base: position 4,811 of record CAMWUW010000012.1, read on the forward strand.
CATTCACAAGATTCACCTTCATCACATTGTGCCCGTTCACTTCAAGCAGCTTGGCAACGGACCACCCGAGAAGATTGTTGCGGATATGCCCCAGATGGAGCGGCTTGTTTGTGTTAGGCGAAGAGTATTCGACCATAATTGTCTTTCCTGTGGAAGGAAGCTGTCCGTAGTCTTCTGCAGCCGCGATTTCCGCAAACATCCTGTTCCAATATGCTGTGGAAAAAGAGATGTTGAGGAATCCCTTTACCGTATTGTAGCCATCGATTTCTGCCACATTGGCCTTGAGCCATTCTCCGATGGCATTTCCGGTGTTCTCCGGTGTCGTCTTCGACAATTTCAGAAGCGGGAACACGACAAGTGTATAGTCGCCCGTAAATTCTTTTCTGGTAATCTGCACCTGCATCTGGGCAGGGTTTATTTCAACGCCGTAAAGCGCCTGAATTGCTTCAGACGCTTTAGCTATAATAAATGTTTCCGGTGTCATAATTAACCTAAATAGCTTTTCAAAAGTTTGCTTCTTGAGTTGTTCTTGAGTTTCCGTATCGCCTTTTCCTTGATCTGGCGCACACGCTCCCTTGTAAGTCCGAAGCGCTCTCCGATTTCTTCCAGGGTCATCTCCTGGCATCCGATGCCGAAGAAAGACTTGATTATCTCCCTTTCACGCGTAGCAAGAGTTGACAGTGCCCTCTCGATTTCCTTGTTAAGTGACTCATTGACCAGTCCGCGGTCGGCACTTGGAGAATCGTTGTTCACGAGTACATCCAGCAGGCTGTTGTCCTCTCCCTCGACAAAAGGAGCATCAACAGAGACATGGCGGCCGGACACGCGCAAAGTGTCTGCAATCTTGTCTTTCGGGACATCAATCATCTCGGAAAGTTCTTCGCTTGAAGGCATTCTTTCATTCTCCTGCTCAAACTTTGAGAGTGCCTTGTTTATCTTGTTCAGCGACCCCACCTGGTTCAGAGGAAGCCTTACAATCCTCGACTGCTCGGCAAGAGCCTGGAGAATTGACTGACGGATCCACCAAACAGCGTATGATATGAATTTGAAGCCTCTTGTCTCATCGAATTTCTCCGCAGCCTTGATAAGCCCGAGATTGCCCTCATTTATAAGGTCCGGAAGGCTTAGTCCCTGGTTCTGGTACTGCTTTGCGACCGACACCACAAACCTGAGGTTTGCCCTGGTAAGTTTTTCGAGAGCAGCCTGGTCTCCTTTACGAATCCTCTGGGCAAGTTCCACCTCTTCCTCTACGGTAATGAGTTCCTCCCTTCCGATCTCCTGGAGATATTTGTCCAAAGATGCGCTTTCACGGTTGGTAATCGATTTTGTAATCTTAAGTTGTCTCATCTACAAATATAAAGTTTATTTTTCTCGTCTTATATTCCGAAACCGAAATATCCGGTCCTTCCGGAAACCGTCACGCCTTCGATGAAGACGGCACGCTTCGATTTCTTGACAATGTCTATGACATCCTGAGGGGTCTTGACCGGAATGTCGTTTACATACTGTATTATGAAACCTTCCGTCGCTCCTGCTTCCATAAGTTTGCCAGGGCCGAGTTCCGCTATTTCAACTCCCCTCTTAAGTCCGTATCTTTTAAGGACTTCCTCTGAAGCTTCCCTTATTGAAGAACCGTAGAAAGCTACTGTTCCGTCTTCTGACACTGTTCCGTTTTCCTGCGAGGTTCCCTTGAATGTCACATCAAGTCTTTTGGTCTTTCCGTCACGGATTACTGTAAGAACAGCCTTGTCTCCTGGCGAATACCTGCTGACAGTCTCCTGGACTGAAGCCGATGTTGTAATCTTGGCAGAATCAATGGCAACAAGCACATCGCCGGCCTTGACTCCGGCCTTGTCGGCAGCTCCACTTTTGGAAACCTCAACAATATATACGCCGTTTCTTGAAGAAAGTTTCAAATCATCAGCAATTTTATCGTCTATCTCACGCATAGTTATGCCGAGAATGGCCCTCTTCACGCTTCCGAAATCCATCAAGTCGTAAGCAATCTTCTTGACGATATTTGAAGGGACAGCAAACGAATATCCGGTATATGAACCTGTCTGTGAAATAATTGCAGTGTTTATACCCACTAAATTTCCAGACTTGTCTACCAATGCCCCTCCGCTGTTTCCGGGATTGACCGCCGCATCGGTCTGTATGAATGACTCAATCTTGAACTCTCCGGTATAATTCGGCATGGAACGTCCTTTGGCACTTACTATGCCGGCAGTTATGGTGGACCTCAGGTCATAGGGACTTCCGATTGCAATTACCCACTCACCGAGACGCAGTTTGTCAGAATCACCGAAAGGCACTACAGGAAGTCCGGATGCCTCTATCTTAAGAAGTGCAACATCTGTAGCCGGATCTGTTCCGACGAGTTTGGCCGGATAGGTCTGGTTTGTGTTCATGGTGACTTCAATTTTGGTGGCACCGTCTATCACATGATTGTTTGTCACGATGTAGCCGTCTTCCCTTATTATCACTCCTGATCCGCTTCCAACACGCTCACGCTGTCTCGGAGAACTTTCGGGATATCCGAAAAAGAAATCGAAAATTGAACTTGGCGCCTGCTGCTGGGAGCTTGCCGCAGCGGTAACCTTCACGTATACGACAGCGTCCACAGCCGATTCTGCGGCATAAGTAAAGTCCGGCCAATTGTCCTGTGACAAATTTACAGTCCTGAACTGAGGCCCGCTGACAGTGCTGACATTTTCAGTGGTTTCCGGCTCCATAGCCTTGACGACCGCATAGGCCGTAATTCCTCCGGCCATTGCAGACAGGAGGGTAATCAGAATACCTTTTTTCATTATATAAGTTATTTTTGACATTTGTTTCCCACAATGCGGTCCGGCGCGTTTTTCGCTGACATCAGCCGCAGCACGGAACCGCAGGGCGAAAAAATCAAAAAATATGCCACCTTGTAGAAAAATTATTCCTATATTTGTCCTGACGGACATAATTATTGTGCCTGTGCCTCGGCAAACACCTGAGCAAGCCTGGTGTCTGCCATAGGCTTTTGCTGTATTGAATTACATATTAAACACATAAGTCATGAAACTCATAATTTCAAGTTCAGAACTTCTGAAAGGCGTGATGGCGGTATCAAAGGCCATACCTGCAAAGTCACCTCTTCCGATCCTGGAAAATTTCCTCTTCGACCTCAAGGGGAATGTGCTTGAGATCACTGCATCTGACTCCGAACTTACGCTAAAGACTCAGATTGAGGCTGAAAACACATCAGAGGAAGGCAAGATTGCCGTTCCTGCAAAACATATGATGGATCTCCTTAAAGAGCTTCCTGACCAGCCGCTGACTATCAGTACGGCAAGCGAAAGTTCATTCGTATGCAAATGGTCCGGCGGAGAATCGACTCTTCCGTACTTTCCGGCAGAGGATTATCCGGAAATCACAGGAACAGATGACACCGCAGTGACAATCACTTTCCCGGCACAAAGCCTCGTAGACGGAATCACCAGTACAATATATGCAACCGCAGACGATGAAATCCGTCCTGCGATGAACGGTATCCTTTTTGACATTGCACCGGAGTCCACGACCCTCGTGGCATCTGATTCCCACAAGCTTATATGCTACACGACAGGAGACGTAAAGGCTTCGGAAAAAGCATCATTCATTCTGCACAAGAAGCCTGCTGCGATACTCAAGTCAATCATCGGCAAGGATGCAGAGACTGTCGAGATTACCTTCGACTCAAAAAACGCAGTGTTCAAATTCAACGCTACCATGGTAATCTGCCGTCTTGTGGTGGGCAAGTATCCCAAATACAGGGATGTCATACCTCAAAACAACTCTAACATACTAAGAATCAGCCGCGTACAGCTCCTGAACACTGTAAGGCGCGTGTCCGTATGCTCCAACAAGGCTTCGAACCACATCAAATTCGACCTCAGGAGCGGAAGCCTGACGATTTCAGCACAGGACCTCGGATTCTCGATTGCGGCACATGAGACAATGCCTTGCCAGTATGACGGAGAAGAACTCACAATAGGGTTCAAATCACCGTTCATAATAGAGATTCTGTCCAACATGGGCTGCGGGGAAATTGTAATGAAGTTCCTTGACAGCAAACGTGCCGCCCTCATAATCCCGGCAGAGGATGAAGAGGAAAGCGACAAGATATGCGGCATCATAATGCCGATAATGATTTCATAAATATGGAACTGAATTTAGAAAGACCATTATTATTTTTTGACATAGAAAGCACAGGGCTCAATATCGCTTCAGACTCGATTATTGAGCTCTGCTTTGTGAAGATATGCCCCGGCGGAGAGCAGAAGATAAAGACATGGAGAGTCAAGCCATGGGACTATGCACAGAATTGCCAGAGGCCCATAAATCCTTCAGCCTACGCAGTGCACGGCATAAGTGCAGAAGACCTGAAGGACTGTCCGACATTCCACGAGATAGCAGATGAGGTCGTATCCTGGCTGAAGGGAAGCGACCTTGCCGGATTCAACTCGGCCAAATTCGACCTTCCGATGCTTGCGGAAGAATTGGAAAGAGTGCGCAGATACAGGAAAACGGAATTGGACATCGACCTCCATGAGATGAAGATGGTTGATGTGCAGAATATCTTCCATGCAATGGAGCCGCGCACCCTGAAGGCCGCATACCTGTTCTACTGCGGCAGGGAACTCGAAAATGCGCATGCGGCCGAAGCCGACACCCTGGCTACATACGAGGTCCTGAAAGGCCAGCTTGACCGATATGCGGACGACCCGAGGATTGAGAACGACATTGAAAAGCTTTCAAAGTTCTCCACCAAACAGAGGACTGTAGATTATGCCGGCAGACTGATTCTCAGCGACAATGATGAGCCGGTGATAAGTTTCGGAAAGCATAAGGGAAAGACGGCACGTGAAGTATATTTCAGCGAACCGTCATATTTCTCATGGATAGAGAACGGTGATTTTACACTGGACACCAAGCGTCAGTTCGCAGCCCTGAAGTCAAAGTTTGACGCAGAGAAAAGGGCGGAAAAAAGAGCTGCAGACAACAAGCCCATAGAGGATCTCAACAGCATTTTTGCGGAAAGACTTGCATCTCTCAATACAAATCCGGAAAAGGTTTCACAGAAGAAGCCTAAGAAAACACCGGAAGAAGGCCCTACATTGTTCTAAGCCATGAACATTATTGTAAATATCTATGGAAGCGGCAAATGCTGCTGCAGGCCCGACACTACCTGGGAAAGGGAGAACCGGGATTTTTATGTGCCGGAAAAGGCAAATTCAATATATTGGTCACCCATTGTATTTGCCAGAATAAGCAAGGCTGGCAAATGCATCGGGAGCAGATTTGCACCAAGGTATTATGATGCAATGAATTTCGGCACACTGATGTATATAGGTGACATGCTGGACGGAAGCAGCGAAGGGTTTGCCTGTGCTTCCTGTGCCGACCATACTTCCATACTGCCGTTTCCGCTATATAATCCTGTTGTGTTTACAACAGACGGAAATGCTGCTGAAATCATCAGAAACGGCAAGAAGATATTTACGGCAGAATGCGGCAGCAATGCTGAGATGCTGAAAAAGATAGAAAGCACAATATGCAAGGCTTCCGAATTCACATCGCTGAGGACCGGAGACATTGTGGCTGCCGAACTGGCACCGGTATCGATTCTGGCCTCAAGGGAAGAAGGAGACTCCGTAATGGAGGCAACGTTCTGCAGCAACAGCCTGTTCGATTTCAGAATTATATTCTGATTCATGCCCCAATGCATCAAAGATATCCGGACTTTAAGGCACATCAGTCCAGCCTGATGAAGTAATGCAGCGGAACATCGTCCTTCTTTCCGAAAATATTCAGAAGGTCCTCCAAAATCAGGTCGGGACGCACTGCACCGCTTTCCCAAAAGTCATTTCCACCCTCAGAATTGGCCCTGAGGGTGTTGTTGTATATAGGAAGTCCATTTGCAAGGGGGCCGAAAGACGGAAAAAGATGATGCATGGCCGCCAGTTCCCCGCGGGTGCTGCAATGGCCGGGATTCAGCCATAAGTCCGCATGTACAGATAATGAATATGCCTGTTCCAGGGATATAATCCCAGATCCGCTCACCCCTGGCTCTGCTCCGAGAACCTCTCCTCCTGCATCGGACACAAGTCTTGCCATATAATTGGAAGTTCCGGGGATATACCATGCGTCGGAATAAGGCACATTCATAAGCACCCTGGCATGGCCGTCATGAGCACAGGCAGCCAATGAAAGATAGTTGTCCCGCACATGCGCAAACAGAGAATCCGCGGCACCTTTTCTGCCGGCAATGGTTCCGAAAAGTTTCACATATTCAGCACGGGCAAGCGGATGCTCCTCACGATAATCATGAAGAACCAGCACAGGAATTCCGAGAGAGCGCAATTTGATAATATATTGCGGCTCAGACGCTGATACCGAATAGGCAAGCAAAAGGTCCGGGGCAAGGGAAAGAATAAGTTCGTAATCAAGAGAATTGTCATACCCTATGTCATACAAAGGAAGAAGGTCTATTTTTTTGTCAGCCGGCATATTTCCCGCAGCAGCCGAATGACGTCTGACTATTGAAGAATCCGAGATATAACGTACTCCTGAGACAGCACATATAAGGGAATCTGCCCCTATGGCCGAAAGGCAGGCCACATGCGTGGACGACATGCAGACAATCCTGGACACAGGCTCTGCAAATACAACGGTATCCCTTGTTCCGTCCGGCGAAATGACAACTACCGAGTCGTCTCCCATAATGTCAAAGTAACGCGCGAATTCACATGAACTCCGGAAAATTTCATCATGGCTTCCGCCGCATGCCAAAAGCATGAGCGATGATACAGCTGTCAAAAGGATATGTCCTATAATATTTTTCATACAGATGAGGCAAATTGCAAAAGTAATTATTTGAAGCGGCAAAACAAGGTCCATGGGCAAAAAACATGTGCAATGCCTCCTCTTGGCATCCGATTTGGTATTTCCGGCATCCAACAAAACTACAGACACAAAATATTTACAATGGAACTGCCATAAATCCGCAATGAGGATAAGTACCGGCTGGTTCCTTAAAATTGAATCGAAGAATTATGAAATTTGAAAAGTCACCAAAAATGAAAGGCCTCACATCAACAAACGGACGGCCAATTGCAGACAATCAGAACACTCAGACGGCAGGACAGCCTGGTCCGGTGACAATGCAGGACCCGTGGCTTATTGAGAAAATCGCCCATTTCGACCGTGAAGTCATTCCGGAAAGGCGAATGCATGCGAAAGGTTCAGGTGCATACGGTACATTTACCGTAACAAATGACATTACCAAATGGACAAGGGCCTCCATATTCTCACAAGTGGGCAAGCAGACGGAATGCTTCGTGCGTTTCTCAACCGTAGCAGGAGAAAGAGGAGCCGCAGATGCGGAAAGAGACATCAGAGGCTTTGCGATGAAGTATTACACCGATACCGGCAACTGGGACCTTGTTGGAAACAATACTCCTGTCTTCTTCCTTCGCGATCCGCTGAAATTCCCGGACCTGAATCATGCAATCAAGAGGGATCCGCGCACAGGGATGCGCAGCAAAGACAACAACTGGGATTTCTGGACTCTTCTTCCGGAAGCTCTGCACCAGATTACAATCACAATGAGTCCGAGAGGTATACCTTATTCTTTCAGGCACATGCACGGCTTCGGAAGCCATACCTACAGTTTCATAAACAAAGACAATGTCAGGACGTGGGTGAAGTTTCATTTCAGGACTCTCCAGGGAATCAAGAACCTCACTGATGCAGAAGCGGAGGCCGTGGTGGCAAAAGACCGCGAATCCAACCAGCGCGACCTTTATGAGGCAATCGAGCGGGGAGAATATCCGAGATGGCTCATGCAGATACAGGTCATGACTGAAGAGCAGGCAAAGACATATAAGGTAAACCCGTTTGACCTCACCAAGGTATGGTACCACGGGGATTTTCCTCTGATTGATGTCGGCATCCTTGAATTGAACAGAAATCCGGAAAATTTCTTTGCGGAAGTCGAACAGGCGGCATTCAATCCTATGAATATCATCGACGGCATAGGTTTTTCACCGGACAAGATGCTGCAGGCCAGGCTTTTCTCATACGGAGATGCACAGCGCTACAGGCTTGGCGTAAACCACAATCTGATTCCGGTAAACAAGCCTCGCTGTCCATTCCATTCTTACCACAGGGACGGTCAGATGCGTGTTGACGACAATTACGGCGGGACTGTGGCATACGAGCCGAACAGTTTCGGAGAATGGAAAGACTCACCTGAAATGAAAGAGCCGCCGCTTCAGGGAGGAGCCGCATACAATTATGACGAGAGAGAGTATGATGACGATTATTATACTCAGCCCGGCAAATTGTGGAGACTTATGTCCGAGGAGGATCAGAAGGTGACATGCGAGAATACAGCACGCCACATGGAGGACTGCATGGTGTTCATCAAGCAGAGGCATATACGCAATTGCTACAAGGCAGACCATTCATACGGAGCCGGTGTTGCAAAGGCTTTGGGGCTTGACCTTGAGGAGGCACTGAATGCCTCAGATCCGGCAGATGAGGTCTAAATGACTAAATCTCAGGCAAGTCTTCCAATATGCTGATGATTCAGGAAGAGGGCGGGAAGAGATTCATTGCCGGGCGGAGTGATTGCAGATTAAAAATCCAATATAATATTTGAATGATGAAAACAAGACATGTAACATTGGCGCTGGCCGCAATTGCGGCCTTGGCGCTGACAGGGTGCGGAAGAGCCGGAGCCGAAAACAAGAAGGAAAAGCCACACCACAAAGCAGTACAGGAACTTACGACAGAGGAATTCAAGGCCAAAGTTTATGATTTCACGGCTGACGAGATGGTATATCTGTCAGACAAACCTGCCATTGTGGATTTTGCGGCATCGTGGTGTGAGCCTTGCAGACAGATTGCTCCCATACTCGAAGAGCTTGCTGAAGAATACGGAGATCAGGTTCTGGTGTACAAGGTCGACATCAGCAAGGAGAAGAAAGTTGCCAGAGCATTCAACATAAGCTCCATTCCGGCAATACTGTACATACCGGTCGGAAAAGACCCTGTTCTTACGATAGGAGCACGCTCCAAGTCAAAATTCAAAACGGAAATAGAGACGTTCCTCCTCGGCAAATAAAGGCCGCATGGATTATCATGCGTTCCAGGTGTACGTTTTTTCGTGACACCTGGAACGGCCTGTTTTTATAATACACTGTATATAAATTCGTTATAATTCCCGAGCGTTCCAGGTGTCACACTTAAGATACAGACCTGGAACGCTCTGAGCTCAAGACAATATGAACAGGAGGTAATATAAGCTGAGACTACAACTATATCAAACGATATGAGAGTAGCTAAAAATTCAGAAAACTCTCTGAGAATTAAATATCCGGAGGCAAGGTCAAGTGACCACACCGAAAAACAAGAAAAAAGGGCCTGACTAATACTTTTTAGTCGGCCCCATTCGTTTGAGCCAGCTATGGGAGTCGAACCCACGACCTTCGCGTTACGAATGCGATGCTCTACCAACTAAGCTAAACTGGCAACCTGACTCCTTTTCAAAAAGGGACTGCAAATATAGGAATTTTTCCATAATTTTGCACTTATATTGCAGAAAGTTTAATGACGGCCATGACAGGCATAAAAAACACACGGTCATGAAAGATATAATTTCATCGGATATAGTTATCATAGGAGCGGGGGCTGCCGGAATGATGGCAGCAGTAGGAGCATCAAAAAGAGCATCAGAGACATTGCATGCCGTCAACAAAAATAGAGTTACAATACTTGAAAAGATGCCTCGCCCGGGACGTAAAATAATGATTACAGGCAAGGGACGGTGCAATTTCACAAATGTAAAGCCATGGAGTGAATTCAGTGCCCATATATATCCAAAGCCGAATTTCCTCAAACCGTCATTTTTTGGACTTACGCCTGAAGCAATTATAGGAATGATGGAGAAATACGGGATGAAATCCATAGTTGAACGTGGTGACAGAGCCTTTCCGGAGTCACATGAGGCATCTGAAGTGGTGGACACATTGTCTGCCGCGGTCAGGAAATCCGGCGCAGCACTTCTCTGCAACAAGGAAGTATGCACCGTCAGCACAGATGAGGACCATGGGTTCACTGTAAAATGCGCGGACGGAGATATTTTCACTTGCAAAAAACTGATAATATGTACTGGAGGACTTTCATATCCAGGGACAGGCTCCACCGGAGACGGCTATGCCTGGGCAAAAGAAACAGGCCATGCGATACGCCAGACTTTTCCCTCACTTACGGCACTGGTTCCCAAGGGATATAAAACCGGAAACGAGAAGGGGCATATATGCAGGAGCACTCCCCTTTCGGAGACCGGAAAACTCCTTTGCGGCATCCAGCTCAAGAATGTAGGCATAGCTCTCACAATAGACGGCAATGCTGTACAGAATGAATTCGGTGACCTTGATTTCACGGACGGAGGCATTGAAGGCCCCATCGGATTCAAAATCAGCCGCAAATGTGTAAAGGCTCTGACAAACGGAGCAAGATCTGGTATTTCGATAGACACAAAGCCTGCCGTATCTCCTGATGCACTTCATGCGAGAATCATCTCACTATGGGAAGAGATTTCAAAAGACAGGCGCAGTTCAGGCAAGCAATACAGGGACAGATTCCGCATATTGGTCGGCAAGCTGCTTCCTCAGCAACTGGTAGCCGGATTCCTGAGATGCAACCCCAACACTGACCACAAGACGCTCGCCAAGGCACTCAAGAACTGGAAGTTTGACATTGACGGATTTGTAGGGTATGAAAGATGCGTGATTACTGCAGGAGGTGTCTCGCTTGAAGATGTAACAGCCAAAACTCTTGAGTCCAAGGTCGTTCCCGGGCTTTATTTTGCAGGAGAAGTGCTTGATCTTGACGCAGACACAGGAGGATATAACCTCCACACGGCTTTTGCCACAGGATATCTCGCGGGAGAATCGGCCGCCAAAGCTCTTTAGGCCAGTATTACACCTGAGCCAAGCATCTCTACGGCAGTGGATTCCGGATCGTCCGGTCCTGCACTTCCGGAAGGGGTGTACCATACGGCAAACTGCCCCGGAGTAATGCCGCGCTGAGGAGAATCAAACAAGATGAAAAGCCCGCTTGGGCGCATTATAAGCATGGCCCCCTGAAGCGGCTGACGATAACGTATGCGCACCATGCACCGGCGTATTTCTCCTGTTTCCATACGCATATCCGGCCGTATCCAATGGATGTCTTCGGCGGCAATGCGCAGGCAGCTGCGTGAAAGGCCTTTGTGAGAGTGGCCTTCTCCGACGTAGATTGTGTTTGAAAGCGTATCTGTGCTGATTACAAAGACAGAATCCTTGTGCCCGCCGATGTTCAATCCTTTCCTCTGGCCGATTGTATAGAATTGCGCACCGTCATGTGTCCCAACGATTTTTCCGTACGGATTATCTTTGTATCTGGTTTTCTTTACATGTTTTTTCCCGCTTCTGTAGGTTTCGGTCTCAAATTTTATGTCATAATCAACAGGAAGCGAGAGCTTTATCAAGAATTCATCACTAACAGAGGCAATCTTGTCCGGTTCGAAAGGAGATGATGTATGCATATCTCCTGAATTCTTGTCCTCTGAGATATAGTCTGTCACCATTTTCAGTCCGCACGATTCGTCTGAAAGAAGCTGTAAAAGCGCATTACGTGTAAACTGATATTGCTCATTTTTATCGTAGTAGGCATCATATACTTCCACAATATTGCCTTCTGAGGGTTTCAGCTTCTGCTGAAGAAAGACCGGGAGGCTGACTTTGCCGACGAAACAAATTCCTTGCGAATCCTTCTTTTCGGCAGAAGGCAAGTCCGCTTCACGGGCAATTTTCCTGACTTCGCTTTTCATGAGCCCTCCTATCGGGAAGATGGCACGTGAGAGCTGCTCCTGCGTAAGCTGGCACAGAAAATAGCTTTGGTCTTTATTGGGGTCAAGCCCTGCCAGAATATGGAATATGCCGTCTTCCCCGGACTCTCTGCGGCAATAGTGCCCTGTTGCCACCATATCTGCACCAAGGCTCATGGCGCACTTCATAAAAGCGTCAAACTTGATTTCCCTGTTGCAGAGAACGTCCGGATTAGGCGTGCGGCCTTTGGCGTATTCATCAAACATATAGTCCACAACTCTTTTGCGGTACTCTTCGCTAAGGTCAACGAAATAAAATGGTATACCTATTTTGCGGGCCACCATTTCTGCCACAAATCGGTCTTCTTCCCACTCACAGTCACCATGCAGAGTTGACGAGGCATCATGCCAATTCTGCATGAAAAGGGCGAAAACATCGTATCCGGCCTTTTTCAGCAAAAGGGCCGCAACGCTTGAATCCACACCACCTGAAAGTCCTATACAAACTTTGATATTTGAATTGCCGTTATCCATAAACATGCATTTTAAACTGTGTCTACAATCACTTTGCCCCGGCAGAGTACAGATGGTTATGTCCTCGCTCCTGGCCCAAGCATTCAGTCTGGACTTCGTCCACAATCACTACCGCCTCGGCATAGTCAAAATAAATTTTGCCTCTGCTCTCGGCTTAATCGTTTATTTTGGATTTCATCCACAATCACTACCGCCTCGGCATAGTCAAAATAAATTTTGCCTCTGCTCTCGGCTTAATCGTTTATTTTAAAATAAGCAGAAAATATAATTTTTTAAAAGAAAAAGATTATATTTGTATGCTTTGCACATGCGCAAAGATAATTTAATTGATTTGTTATGGCAAACAAAGAGATAAAAATCTCCTATACGGAGTATGATTCCATAGAGCAGATGGAAGCAGGCGACAGGCAATTGGCTGAAGCGGCAATCCTCGCCACGAAGACTTCATACGCACCATATTCCGAGTTTAATGTAGGAGCTGCTGTCAGACTGGAAGACGGAGAAATTATAACCGGCTCCAACCAGGAAAATGCAGCTTACCCATCAGGGCAGTGTGCAGAAAGGACAGCAATGTTCTATGCAAGCGCAAGCCATCCAGACAAGGCGATGACGTCAATAGCTGTTGCAGCTGCGCATAAAGGAAAATTATGTGAAAGTCCTGCAACTCCATGCGGAGCCTGCAGACAGGTAATGGCCCAGTACCAGACCAAAGGCGGCAGAAACATAAGCATAATATTGACTGGAGAGCGGAAAATCTGGAAATTTGAAAAGGTTGACGATATACTTCCATTCATTTTCGACAGCATCTGACATAGGCAGACGTTCTTAAAAGCATGACGTTTCCTCAGCAGCATGGAGCGTTTTAATGTTTTTGTCATGTACAGCTGCATATTGCTATATTTATTCATTTATTGCACACAGCATCGGCAAATTGGCTTTTGCTGCAAATTGATTTTTGCTGTGTCATTTATGCGGCCAAGACTTCGCAGTGCATATTTAAGCGTCAAACGTAATATGCCATTGCCTTTGTTATGCTCATCCTAAAACAGGACTTCCAAACACGAATAATGTGCAGCAGGATCAATTCTCAAAACGAAAGTCCGAGTGCATAGCTGCATCTGTAAAGAGAAGAGGGCAAAACTTCTGGACGAGTACATCAAGAGACATTACTGAGATTGTCACCGTAGCTGGTATATATGGTCTATTGCTGCACGTCAAAAGTTGCAGATGGCTCGGGCCAATGGCAGTTACAGGACTTGGCTGCAGCACGGTTATCACACGAAATATCACTGGGAAACTTTTTAGAGAAATCCATAACCCACAATGTCCAGGTGACCGTAACTGTCAGAGAAACACATCCCTCGAAATGTCCAACCCCATGCTATCCTTCTTTTTATCCTCCCTTTAAAATTCAAGGCTCCGGCAATTGGGAAATTCCAGGCCGTTTTGGCCTCCAGGTGTTTCCAGGTCTTCCACTCAAATCGCAGACCTGGCACACCCTAAAATCACAACACATTAAATATCAACACATTATAAAACTCACCCGTTCCAGGTCTGCGTTTTATATGTGACACCTGGAACGCTTTGTATTTGTAACCTACTCGTTTATAACATGTTACAGAATTCGTCCGTTCCAAGTCCTCCCATGAGAATGCACACCTGGAACACCACAAAATAACAACAGACTAATTACCAATCTATTAGAAAATTAGAGTATTCCAGATCCTCAATCAAAATTGCACACCGGGAACACCTGCAGAGGTAAATCCGCGCCGAAAAGCATACAGAGCGCGTGTGGTGCGTAATTCACTATGAATCAACCCACTACCGATAATCGCTGCCCCGCGTTTTTGGGGCAGCGATTTACAGGATATGATTGATTTACAACCAATTGAGCGTCACACATTTATCCAGGAGTTCTACTATAACATCCTTATTACCATGGCACAAGGGGCTGGTTTGTCCAAACTGTTTCTCAATTGAGCCAATTTTATGGGTTCAATACTGTTGTGCAATATTCATGGAGAGTTTTTGCAGTTTTTTTTGTATAGAGGGAAAAAATGCCTACATTTGCATCCGGGAAAGTCATACACGACCAGCTCCCTCTGAATTCCCCCAGGGCTTGACCGCAGCAAGGGTAGGAGGTCGTAGCGGTGCGATGTATTCAGCTTTCCCTTTTTTTATGCCAAATTTCTGCGTCTTGAATCTGATATAATTGACAAAAGTGGTTGGTATAATCGTTATATCTTGTTAATCTCCTGCGATTTACAGAAATCAGATGAAAAGCTTTTCATCTAATGATGAGAAAAAGGAAAAATAAGGCGTTGTTTGCGATGCCCGGAATGCGGCTCGCTGTAGGCCAGGCCATCAAATGGGGTGTCAGCAATGGTTCAGCATACTTCGAGCAGCTCATTTGCGTATTTTCGAATCGCATTATTTGACATGCAAAACACAATTAATTATCAATCAATTACGGACCACGGATTTTGCCGCTGTATCCACAAACACTAAAAAATTAATAATCAATATTTTACATTTCGTCATTTTTCCCGAATGCCAAGATTATATATCCACCAAGCACAACCATACACCGTCAACTCATACACATATATATTAAGACAAGCCCACAGCAAAATGCACAGCCACCTGCAAACAAGGCTCTATATAAACAAGACACAGCATAAGTAAGATGGACGTCATTAAACGCAATACGCTATCTAAAGGCATCTCAACTATCAGAAAATCGGCAACTATACATATTATACAGCTGCTTCGAAATCAGCATTACGGCTTAATATAAAATCCAGTTTTTCTTGCAGGCTCCCTTTGGCAATTGGGAATTCCTGGTCGTTTCGACCTCCGGGTGTTCCAGGTCTGCATTTTATATGTGACACCTGGAACGCCTCAAAATTGCAATATATTTATTTTCAACACATTACAAAACAAGACCGTTCCAGGTCCTCCACAAAAATTGCACACCTGGAACACCTGCATACATAAATCGGTGCCCCAAAGTGTCTGTTGCTTTGGATAAGCGAAAAAGCTCCAAGAAGATGTGCCACTGTGGACAAATTGAAATTCAGAGGGAGCTTGTCAGGCACTTCCCTTCCCCTCCCGCAAGCACAATCATATATCCGTAAGGCCAACCATCAAGCAACGCGCGATACGCAATCAACTATAAATCAACTACTTCCTGATAATCGCTGCCGCAAAAACGGGGCAGCGATTATCAGGAAGTAACTAAATTTCAAGGACTTATGCATCACGATTCAAAAATAAAAGAAGCGGTAAATATGACAATCAGTCAAAATTATTTGTATCGGCATGCATCTGCAGAGAGCGCAATGCTTAATCATGTTTTACGAAATAGCAGAGATGGTATTTCAGGAATCAGATGGTATTTCAGGAATCATACGCTGAAGAAATTTACCGGAGCATATCTATGGACCATAAAATCCAAGGACAAACACAAAATATAGTTTTGAAAAGCGGATATTTGCAAGAAGCCTCAAAGCCATATCGGCCAATAAAACTGAGAACGGCAAAAATATCAGCCCAATTCTCCGGAACTGAATATTTGGCCTAACAACCAATGAAAGAAAGAGGACATAAAAAGTCAGAATTACTCTGAGAATTGAAAATTTGGACACAAGGTCGAGATTGACCACGTTAAAACATGAGAAAAAGGGACCGACTAAAAAGTATTAGCCAATCCCCTTTTTCCCGCTTATCGTTGAGGTATGCCTCAACATAGTTATCAAACATTCAGTTCAAAGAGAGAGTTGCTTCGCCTTTACAAGCACTCTCCCAAGAGACAATCATCAGTTTACTTTTACAACGATGTTGTCATAGAATGCACGCTTACCGCCGGATTTCTTATAGTCAATTGTTCCGGTTGATTTGTTCACAAGGTCTGTTGGAACGAAAGTAATCTTCGTATTGGCATCTGCCCCTGAAACCTTTACAGAAAAATTAGTCCAGAAGATTTCTCCCTTAGCCTGAGGAGTAGAAAGTTCATCGCTATACTTGGTTCCGTTCTCAAACGTTCCGTTTCCTTCTATCATCAATGTCAGCGTGTAGTTGTCAACAGTTCCGCTGCCCTGCACCATTCTTGCCCAGTCGAAGGATACAGTCATATCTTTTCCGGCAGGATCTACAGAAGGAAGAGTCAGTGAAGTCTGGCTGCTTGAACCAGTCTTGCCAAGTTTCAGGTAACAATCCTGAAGATACAGGACATCATTCGCACCATCATCTTTTCCTGGAATGTAATAACCCATCTGATTACAAATTGGGACAAAAGCAGCTTTCATAGCAGCTGTTCCATAGATGTTCGGAGCGATTGCACTCAGGTCCTTTGAGCCGACTGTATCATAGTTGCCGGATCCGTCCGGATTCACTGCATCAACTATCGGCTTAAGCCATGAGAAATCATCGGCGAAGATAACATCAGTTCCATGCTGCTCAATTTTAAAGGTATAGGTATGGCTATAATATTCATTCTCCATCGTGACAGTGACATCACGCGAAAGGCCCGTATTCTCAGGAACCGTAAATTCCATATCATAACTTCCAGATGGCGCATCGGAGACAGGCAATGTCAGAACATTGGACGATATCGTAAAGTCGACATTTGACTCAATCTGTACAGGGACAGTCATACCGGAAGCAGGAATGAAGCAAACCTGTGAAGGAAGAGTTATAGACATCTTAGGCTCAAAATTATCCTGAGTCACATTCAAGACTGTTTCAATGTTCAAGTCCTTATTGTAGAAACGTATTCTTCCTGTACGGGGACTACCTGTAACGTTGACAGCAACAGCAAACTTATGGTCTGTATATTCCACAAGCGCCTTTGTTGCAGGCATCTCAACTTCAGTAATCCATTCATCAAGAATCTCAACTTCATAGTCCGTATTGGCCTGAACTGTTGCCACGAATGCATCACCCTCTCCGAGAACTGTTATATAATTTCCGGATTTTAGGGAAATAAATGGAGCAAGTTCCTGACCGGCTGCAGACTGTACCACAGGTATAGTGTATGTAGAAGTTCCGGATTTGACAATTATCGTTCCCTGACGGAGAGTATTCAGCTCACTTGGCTCACAGGTGACTGTAACAGTCTGCTCCTGATAAGCAGCACCTTCCGTGACATCAAGTGACAGCCATTTTGCACCGGTACTTATTGTATAATCCCTGTCAGATGTAACATCAAATGAAGCAGGACCATCCGGAGTTCCTTCAAATGCGATTACATCATTTTCCACCCCTGAAACAGAAATCGTCGCAGGCACGGCATCTGCAGTGGACACGACAGAAATATCGTCCAGATAATATCTATGCACACCTGTAACTTTATTCTCAGACGTTCCGATAGGATTAGGACGAATGGTGATAAATGTAGCTTTCGTCGCTCCTGTTATTGTGACAGAAGCATCCATCCAGAACATTTCTCCCTTACCCTGTGTAGATGCTATGTCATCGCTGACTTTTGCATCAGACGAACCGGAAGCAGTAACGACAGTACCAGGACCGTCAATTGCAACAACAAGTTTTACGTCGTCAACATTCAGGGCCCCAGACAAATGACAGCACCACTTGAATGAAACTACAATATCCTGTTCACCTTCCATCCTCATGAGAGGCAATATGAGTCCGGACTGTTTGTCCGTTGCGCCAAACTTAAAGTACTGATCCTGAAGATAGATTGTCTGCATTTCAGGATTCAGGTCCGTATATCCCAGTTCCCGCAATTTTTCAAGAACAGGAATATTACCTGTCACCAATGTAGTATAAATGTTCGCTGCACCGTCTGCAGAAACAATCGTATTGCCGACACAATCTGAAATCTGTTTTGCAGATCCGAGTGCTTTATTGGCAGCAGCAATATAAGGTTCCAACCAAGAAAAATCGTCATGGAAAGGAAAATCTACACCTATGGCCTCGTCTTCACCCTCATCCTTTACAGAAGATACAATTATATTCAACGAACCTCCGGCCATGCCGACATAATATCCAGTCAAGACAACCTTGTGAACATTCATCTCGGCAAGTCCGATGCTTTCATGCGGCTGGTATGCAGCAACACCCTTTGACGGGGAACCTGGTATATTCCTAAGATTCGTTCCGACCAATGTTCCCGAAACGCTTACAAGAGCAATCTTGTCAGAAGTATAAGTGTCAATAGAAGATGTGATGTCTATGGCAGACGGATATTTCACTTCTTTAGATGAACGAATCTCAACCTCATCCCCCTTGAATACAGGAAGACCATTTGCAGAACTCTTCTCTCCGTTAAAATAAAGTTCATCGCCGACAGCGACCTCGGCATCAGAAGCAACATACAGATTTGTTGTGCCGTCTGAAACCACAAAGCCGTTGGCAGCTACAGCGACAACCTGTCCCCCTATAACTTTTGCTTTGCTGTCATCAGCAAGTTCGGCAACATCTGTAACAGTATACTCGTTGATTCCGAGATAGGTATCACCTTTCTGATATATTACTGTCTCGACAGAATATCCTCTTGAAGTCGTAATCATAATTGCTGCCTGACGAGGAGCTTTAAGAGCACTTGCCGTGCCATTGTCAGCCACACTGACTGTAACATCAACAGTCTGCGAGCCGGACATCGGATCAACTGTTATCCAGTCCGGAGCCTCAATCGTCCAATCTTCGTCTGAGGCTATTCTCAGCAGCTGAGGCTCAGCATTGATTGCATCAAAAGTAAGGCTCGACTCAGTAAGCAGGGCATGTGGCTTAACAAGATTATCCTGCTCACATCCGAAAATAACAGAAGCAACAAGAGCAGCAGCACAAGCCCGGTATATATTTTTTATTAGTCGCATAATTCAATAACTATTTTATTCATCATTATCCGGATTATAATCATCCAGGCCGTCATTCCATCCAGGATTCTGAGTAAGATTCATGTTGAGATAGCGGTCTCCAGTTGGTATCGGATACAGATAATCCCTGTTTTCATCGAAAGATCGTGTCCTGAGCCTGAACATATCCATATAGCCATGATTTCCTTCACTAAGGACAATACCATCCGAATATGGAACATTCTTGCCGTCGATTGTGATTTCCTGAATCTGGATATATGCTATTTTACTATCTGTACCTGGCGCCTTGGAAGTTGCATAAAGGCAAATGTCCGGTTTGCCATCTCCTGTAAGGTCATACTCACCAGGACCAGGGAAATACATTCCAGTAAGAGGCTGTTCATAACATTTTCCTTCTTTCCATCTTACTATATCATCCCATCTGCGGCTGTCCTCAAGACAAAGTTCAATTGTCCTTTCACGGCGGATTTCAAGAAGCACCGCAAGATTGGACGGAGCAAGGGCTGCCAGATTCCTGTATCCATATTTTTCAGAAATAAGATAAGGGTCAACAGTCAACCCTGACAACTTCAGGTCAGGCATGCCTGCACGCTTTCTTAACTTATTGATTGAAATATCCACATCGTCCTGTGTCAGAGTTCCAAGTTCAGCCTTTGCCTCTGCATAAATAAGGTAGGCTTCTCCAAGACGATATACAGGAATATCATTCGATGCCATATCCGCTCTCTCAGCAATTACATACTTAGGCTCCATTACAAATTTGTCAAAATGAAATCCCGTTGATGTCAAAGGTATCTGCGGGCCGAAATATGAACCGTTTGCATTGATGCGGACATGTTTCGGCAGTCTGATGATTGCACCGAGACGAGGATCCCTGTCTTTGACTTCGTCAACAAACAGCATTGTTTCCCAGCCTTCCTTGTCCGTAAAACGGGAACCGTCTTTCATAAGGAAACTGTCTATGAATTTCTTTGAAAATCCATAGTTGCCACCTGTCACCATGCAAGCCTTCGCTGTAGCACTGTGACCGCAGCTGATTGTCTGATCCATTTTGAGGGCCAGAATATATTCACGCGGATTAGCATCCTCCGCCCTGAACAGTTCACCGTAATCAGGAGCCAGACTGTATATGCCGGAATTCATCACTTCCTCTGCAGCCTTTGCAGCAAGGTCAAAGTAATAATTTGCGTCATGCTCACCGGCTACGGAATGATATTTTCTAAAAGATCCCTCGTAGAGACAGAACTGTGCCTTAAGCATAAGGGCAGCCCATCTGTTCACCCTGAATGTGCTCTGTTCAAAAGGCAAGGCATCAATGGCCTCATCTATATCCTCAAGCATATTAGTAAGAACAAGCTCTCTGGAATCGCGAGGTTTATACAAATCAGCATCAGTAGAACCAAGTTCCCGATCATACCATGGCACATCACCGAAACGCTTTACTTTCTCAAAATAAAAACGCGCACGGAAAAATTTTGCCAGACCGGTGTACTTCTTGACGACATCAGGATCATCGCACTGATCCATATTGCCAAGCATTGTGTTAATCTTTCTCAACTGGCTCCACGTCCAGCCGCTTGTACCTGCTTTTGTAGGCACCTGACGTGCTGTTCCGCCAAGCAGTTCCTCAGTAATATCACCCCTTTGAAAGAAAATATCAGACTGCCTTTCAAATGGAGATTTTTCAAAAAGGTTATCATAAAATGAATTGGAGAACATCTTGAAGTCATCCTCGTTCCTGAAATATGTTTCCGGAACAAGTTTGTCACGAGGAGACAGATTAAGCATGTCACACGAAGAGAGCCCAATGACAACAGTCAATATCGGCAATATTATTTTTTTCATCTTTATTCCTCCTTTTTAGAATGTAATGTCTATACCGAACATCATTGTTTTCTGCCAAGGGTATGCTACAGCATCCATTGCATCAGAGTTCTTATATGTACCGTCTTTTGTCATGGTCAAATCTCTTCTATAAGCAGACTCCGGATCAAGATACTTAGTGTATTTCTTAATCGGAGACCAATATGCAAGGTTCTCACCAGAGAAATATACTCTGATTTTATCAATATGTATGGCATTTGTCCACTTCTTAGGAAGAGTATAACCGACTGTCAGATTCTTGAATCTCAGATATCTAACATTTTGCAAATATCTTGTATTTACTGGAGCAAGTTCACCGCCTGTCGAAGAATAGGCACGCGCCCTTGGGAAATATGCATCCTTATTATCTTCCGTCCATACGGTCTTGATAAAGTCCGTAGGCATGAAAGCAGTATAATACGCATACGAATATGAACCCCAGAATGCGATGCTCATTCCCGGCGGATAATAATAATGGTTACCTACTCCCTGAAAGAATGCAGAAACATCAAAGCCCATCCAATCAAATGAAAGATTAAAACCATACTGCATACTTGGCAACGAATTACCTATAATCCTAAGGTCACCGGAATCATCTACTTTATTTTCACCTCTGGTTATCATATTGATGCCATTCGGCCCTTCCTTCTTATTGTCAAGGTCCACATAGCGAAGGTCACCAGCAAGAAATCCGCCTTGCATTCTGGTTGTGCCTATAAGTGTAAGAGCATCGCATACATTTGCCTGATAATATTTCGCTTCCTCATCAGTCTGGAAAAGTCCGTCGACTTCAAATCCCCAGATTTCACCTATGCGCATGCCTTCATAATAGTCCACGAGCTTCTTGTCAGGATTGTTGTCATATCTGGTAATATATGAATTATAGTCACTCAGCGAAGCACGTATACTATAGCCGAAATCATGACCTGCAAGTTTAAACGAATCTCTCCAGCCAAGAGACAGCTCGTAGCCTTTTGTCCTTAGATCAGCATTATTTTCCAGTGGAGAAGAAGCTCCGTACACACTTGGAAGAGCCGCACCTTTGGTAAGCATATTCTTTGTGTCACGAATATAGGCCTCAGCCGTAAATTCAAGACGGTTATTGAACAATGCTGCATCAAGTCCAATATTGTACTGGTATGACGTTTCCCATGTAAGAGCACCTGAATTAGGAGCTGAAATTCCTGAGTAAGATGGCCTTGACTGGCCCTCTCCAAAAGTGAATTTCTTGAACTGATCGACAGAAATAGTCCTCATATAGGCATAATTCTTAACTTTCTGATTGCCAAGAGAACCTACTGAAGCACGAAGTTTGAGATTGTTGACTACAGACTTGGCCGGAGCGAAGAACGGTTCCTCAGAAATACGCCATCCCGCCGAACCGGAAGGACAGAATACCCAGCGATGTCCGGGAGCAAAACGTGACGAACCGTCATAGCGCCCTGCAATCTCAAACAGATAACGTCCTTTATAGTCATAGTTTATACGACCGAAGAAGCCCATCAGAGCATACTCGTCTTTGCCTCCCTCTACATAATCTACAGATTCTCCAGTCTTAAGATCCAAGTCATTAAGAATCTCATCTGACAGGTTGTCCTCCTGGGCAAGAACATTCTTATAATCGTATGACTCGGCATTGAAACCTGCCATTATCTTGAGATTATGGGCATCTTTGAATGTGTCTTCATAAGTTGCATAAACATTACCTGACAAATAGTTATATAAACGGGAACGCTCTATAAGTCTGTTCTGTCCCGCACCGGTAACATAGGCATCGGACTCATCAGGTGTTATGCCATACGGGATATTTACCCATCTGTGCATATCATTCCTCTGCAGTCTCCGGAAGGTAAAGTCACCGACAATATTGAACTGCTTGACAGGAGCAATAGTCAGGCTTGTGGTATTGGCAAAGTTGAATTTCTTCTCCTGATTCTTGTGTTTGCCCATTCCATAAACAATCTGACGTCCGTTGGCAACGTTATATCCATTTATAAGAGGATTGTTATAGATACCTGAACCATCAGGATTGAACAGAGGCAGTGAAGCAGGTGTATGCCTTAAATTGCGGAAGACATCCTGATCATCTCCTACACCAATATAAGAATATTCAGAATTATAGAAAGATATATTATTGGAAAGTTTAAGCCATTTTTTCAAATCAGCATCAACCTTGGCCCTGAGATTCAATTTTTGGAAAACATCCGGAGTCATCTTCAGGATACCGGTCTGACGATCATATCCTGCCGATATAAAATATTTCACAGCCTTGCTTCCGCCGCTGATTGAAATATTGTGCTGCTGTACAGGATGCCTGTCAACGAAAAGTTCGTGATACCAATCTGTATTGGCATAGTAAATCCACTGTTTGCGTCCGTTGCGGACTTCCTCAACAACCCAAGGCCTGTCAGGATGCTCTGTCTTATCGTTCACGCGGGCAAGAAGCTCAAGCATGTCATGCTGGGTATAGTTCGTATAGTTAGTTCCGGCTGCCTGAGTTCTCCAGAAAAGGTCAAGAGTATACACAGACCAATATCCACGGCTTTCATAGTCAGTGGAAGTAGTAGGTTCTTCCCATCCAAAACGTCCGCTGTAGCGTATTTTGGCTGTTCCGTCATCGCTTGAACCTTTTTTGGTAGTCACAAGAATGACACCATAAGTTCCGCGTGCTCCATATACGGCAGCTGCAGAGGCGTCCTTGATGACAGAAATGCTTGCGACATCGTTAGGATTCACATCCTCAAGATCTCCGATGGCACCGTCGATAAGAACCATCGGTTCAGTCTCATTGATTGAGGTAAAGCCTCGGATATTCAGTTTTCCTGTACTTCCGGGATTACCTGTAGTTGTGGTAATGTTAAGTCCAGGTACCGATCCCTGCAGCATAGTCGAAAGGTTATGGGAAGTACGATCCTGGAGTGCCTTGTCGTCTACCACAGATACAGCTCCAGTAAGGTTTACCTTTTTCTGGGTACCATAGCCGACCACGACTGTTTCCTCAAGCATCATATTGTCCTCTGCCAACAGAACAGTAATCTGCCCTTGCGTAGACTGAACAGTTACAGTCTTGGTGAGATAACCAAGGCAAGACACCTCGAGATTGACATTTCCTGACGGTACTGTAAGGACAAAACGTCCATCGATATCAGTTACTGCGCCATTATGTCCGTCTCCGGCAATCATTACGGCAGCACCAATAATGGGCTGTTGCTGTCCATCCAGAACTGTTCCGGACAAGGTCCGATTCTGGGCAAAGGAAGCCAAGGCTCCTCCCAGAACCAAAACCAAGGATACAGCAAAAGTTTTGATTAATTTCATAAAGTCAGTTTTGTTAAATAAAATGGGTTATTTCTATAAGATTACTTATAAGCATTTATTGAAAACTCCTTAGGCCGTTCCACCGTTTCAGCATACGTTCTGCCGAAGCGATCGGTAACTTTGACCGAAAGAGTCGAGGTAGCACTTGAGGCCTTCACCCTGAAAAAGTGTGATGTCGACCTTGTTCCAAAACCTTTTGAACTGTTTTTGTTGAGTCCCGGGACAATATATGATATAATATGAAGCGGATCATAGGCGGAGACCTTGTCAACCTTCAGGGATTTCCCGTTTTCAGTCACCTCTATTTGCCAAGACGGGTCATAGTCCCATACATTTATATAGACATAGTTATCAGAAGATGCACCTGCCCACTGGGATGTCTGAGATGTATAATACTGTTTTATTTCAGCACTGGAAATATCCGTACTCAGCCATTTGGAGGCAGTCAGATCAATAGCATTGCGGTCATATACCCTGAACTGCACATTCGGACTCTTTCCTGTAGGCTTGAACTGCCACTTAAAATCCGTACCGTTGACCTCCATTATCCGGTATCCTCCGGGAGCACCGTCCTGGCAGAGATGAATACCAGAAAACTTTCCTGTCCACCACCAGGTTGCACATACCGCACCAGAATTGTGTTCATATATTTTGTTTGAGCCAAGCTTGTCCACATTATAAACCTTATGAGTATGGCCGGTTACAAAATGTACTTCAGAATATCCGTCAATAATCTTGAGGAGAGCGGAAGCATTTTTCAGTGATTCCGTTCCGTTGTCATTGTACAATGGAGCGTGCATAGTTATGACAAGAGGCATATTCTTCGGTACATAAGACAGGTCTTTCTCAAGCCAGTCAAGGACTTCCTGAACCAGATAACTCTTATAATCACGGTCACCGCTGCCTGTATTTGTACATTGAATATCATCAAGAGCAATATAGTGAACCTTGCCGATGTTGAATGAATAATAAGTCGGACCGAGTTCCTCTTTATAACGGACTACTGTTGAGAAATCACCGGCACTGTTCATGTCATGGTCGTGATTGCCTATTGTCTGGAAAATCTGCAGATTCTCAATTCCGGCAATGTCATTAAGATACTCCGGGAACACATAATGCATTTCATACCAATATAAGTCCCAAGTCATGTCTCCCAAAGTAATGGCGTATGTTTTCTCACCGCTATGCTCAGACAAATAAGTATTGACATCAGCAGTAAAACGATAGAACTGGTTTCTGTCATCGTTGGCACTCCTGCCGGCAAGATGCATATCCCCGAGAAACAGCATGGTGTGGGTCTCCTGGCCAGAGTCTTCTGTAAGATAGAAATCAGCTCTTTCAACCACACCTTTCTTGTCTACATGCTTATAGAACAGCGGCAAAACTCCTTTTGTACTTACCTTATAGCCGGATGGGACTGATATGAACACATATTTGTTGGCCTTGTCAGACTTCATTTGCCAAAAACCTTTTTCATCCGTTGCCACGACATTATATCCGTCAGAAACGACGACACCGGAAATAGGAGATGAACCGCATTTTACAAAACCATAGACAGTCGTGCCGTTCTCAAGCACGACCTCCTCTTTTTTGACGATGACAATCTGGGTATTGCCAACCAATTGTCTGCTGCCGGCACGTGAGACATAGACAGTATAGTCACCGGGAAGAATATCTTCCGGAAACGACACCTTGAAGTCATTATTAAGAATCTCTGCTACAGAACAAGTAAATGCTGCATCAGAAGCCTCCAAAACTATCTTGTCTGAATATTTTGGTAGTTTTTCACCCGTAAATGTGTATTCCAGGCTGCCTTCCATCAGCTCCAATACTTCAGGCAAGGTGAACCTTATGCCGAAATCTTCATTTCCGCCAGTTTGTCCAGGATCAGGCTTGTTGCAGGATGAGGATGCAAGAAAGGGCAGAAAGACGGCCGCCAACAAAGCGAGCCGTCTCATGACAGTTTTGATTTTCATATCAATAATTATTTCGTTTCGCTCTTAAGCGTCATTGCGCATAGGAGAATTGCTATTACACTGGCTGCACAGAGCAGTACAAAGGTGACACTCCAGCCGGCAGTCTGGGCTACAGAACCCATGATGAGCTTGGAAAGAATGGCATCACCTATCAGATAGCCGAACAGTCCTACAAAGCCGGCAGCAGTTCCCGCCGCATTCTTAGGCACAAGATTCAGAGCCTGTATACTTACAAGGGCAACCGGGCCATAGATGCAGAAGCCTATCAGGATCAGTCCGAAATAGACAAGCAATTTCGTTATTGCAGCAACTGCAGAAGGGTCAGAGGCAAGAAAGCCAGCAATGCTGCCGCTCTGCCAATACACCAGCGTGCCGATGAGCACTGCAGCCATGAAAATGATGTTTGGAGGGGCACAGCGTCCTTTGAAGAACTTGGCAGAAATCCATCCGCAGACAATCGTCCCGAAGATTCCCGCATAATTATGAAGCGCAAATGCAAGATTGCTTTCCTTTGCAGTCATTATGTCCATCTCCTGCAGATAGATTGGCGCCCAGTCACCGACACCGTAGCGGACCATATACACAAAGGCATTGGACAGCGCTATAAGCCAGATCCATTTGTTCTTGAAAATATAATCTACAAAAAGAGTCTTGAAAGGAATCTTCTGTTCCTCCCCCTTTTTGCTCTTCACTCCGGAAAAGTCGTTCCTGTACTCGTCAACAGGAGGCAGTCCGCATGACTGCGGAGTGTCACGCAATGCCCACCAGCAGAATACGGCAAGCAGAAGTGCAAGGACAGAAGGCACTATAAATGCAGCCTTCCATGTCTGCTCGATTCCCATTGTTCCGAAAATGAAGACTCCGAAAGTCACTATAAGTCCAAGGCTGCCGCTTCCAAGCGTATGGGAAGTGTTCCATATTGACATCTTGAAACTTCGTTCATTCTGCGAGAACCAGTGGGCCATGATGCGGCCGCAAGGAGGCCAGCCCATACCGGACAGCCATCCCACGATAAGCATCAGCAGAAAGATTATGGAGACATTGACAACCTGGCTGGTTCCGAAAGGAATGAAGCCTACAGCCATCATTGTCAATGCGGACAGTACAAGTCCAACCACAAGGAATTTCCTTGCATCCGAACGGTCCGACACGCTTCCCATTATGAATTTGCTGAATGCGTATGCAATGGATACCGCAGACATTGCTATTCCGACACCGGCCTTGTCCACAAGTCCGTCCTCAATCATGCCAGGAGCGGCAAGAGACAAATTTTTACGGACCAGATAATACGCTGCATAACCCAGGAAAGAGCCCATGAAAACTTTGAATCTCATGGATTTATAGACTTTGTCAATCTTCTCTTTGGGCAGAAGGGGCTTCGCCTGTGGCGGATCAAAGAATTTTGCCATATAAATGATTAAGTTTTATTGGTAACAAATTTAATCATATTTTCGACAAAACATAACAATTATTTAACATTTCAAAGTCCACCCGGCTTTTTACATTAAAAAATCAAAACATGAACGAAAGGGCGTACATTTGAATTTGTGACATATAAGTTATTGATTATTAGCCTTTTTCTAAAAAATCACTACCCTCAAAACGGGGCAGCGATTTCCGAGAAAATATTAATTTACAAATGATTAGACCTCACGCATTTCAGCGGATGTCCCTCACAATTCATCCGGAGACAGGGCACGGACAGGGCGGAGCACAGAACAGGGACTGAACAAGGAATGGGAAAGGGATGGGAAATGATACAGGCTAATAATAGTCGCAGTTGCAGATATTCAGGATGTCCATCTGTGCGTAATTGTCACGGTTCATCACTTTGTCACCGAGCAGAAGGTAATCCGTCAGTGAGCTTACGGCTGCAACGAGCTGCTTGTCCATGTGCTGTGCTATGAGGACCTGTACCCTCCCGTCCCTCAGCGCCGCAAGATTCTTCTCAAGCACATCAAAGCCAACCACCCTGAAATCACGGACTCTCCGGCGTCCTATATAGTCCGCAACAAGATGCACCCTCGAATTGAACATGACAATAAACTTCGGACCGGAAGAAGAGCCGAAGGCAGCATCAAGCCTGCTGTCGATAGAGCAGCTGTCATTGGGATCAATGAATACATTTTCAATGCGCACATCCGGGAAATTGCATGACATATAATCCATGAACCCGGCCCTCCTCATTGCAGTCGGGTCCGAAAGCCCGGCCTTGTCCCTGGCAATCCTGACCACATGCACTGTGTCCGGAACGCTGCGTCCGTCAGTAAGAATGTGGGCACAAAGATAGCCGCTGCGGTACATCTGCATACCGAAATAAGCCAGATAGCCGTCTTCTTCAAGCTTGGAATCAACATATATATACGGGATGCCGGCCTCAGACAGTTCCTTTACAAAAGACAATGTCACGCTTCCGAACATCGGAGCCACTATAACCCCGGACGGAGCACATTCAAGAATTCTGCTGCAGGCCTTGCGGAAAGATTCCGCATCATACTGGTCGTATGTCACAGTCTCCACCCTAACCCCGTACCGGGACACAATCTTCGCAGCCTCGCGTATACCTTTGTCCGCCAATGACCAGAACTCCCCTTCCGAGAATTCCGGTATGAGACACTGGATAAGCCTGTCTTTCGGAGAGGCAAGGAGGGACGCATATATGTTGGGGCTGAATCCAAGTTCTTCAATGGCCCTCAGCACTTTGTCGCGGCTCTTCCGCGAAACCTCACCCCTGTCGTGCAGCACGCGGTCAACCGTTCCTTTGGATACACCGGCGGCAAGCGCCACATCATTTATAGTTACATTATTCTGTTTCTTTGACATAGACATCCGTTTTCAGCACACAAAGATAGCCAAATAATCTTTCGTCACAAATTTCCGTGCACGTTCACGGAAATTAAGAAATTATTTATACTTTTGCAGCCGGAACACTCATGATGAACTATTTTTAAATAATCATAAAATGCCAAAAGTTATTACATTCGGGGAGATAATGCTGAGGCTGGCAACGCCAGGCTATCTCAGATTTTCACAGTCAAGGCAATTCGAAGCCACATTCGGAGGAGGTGAGGCAAACGTGGCCGTCTCACTTGCAAATTATGGAATAGACACAGAATTTGTAACAAGGCTTCCAAAGAATGACATAGCGGCCTCATGCGTCAAAGATCTCCGCAGCTACGGAGTCGGCACAAGGCACATCGTTTATGGAGGAGACAGGCTCGGAATCTATTTTCTTGAGACGGGAGCAGTTGCCAGACCCAGCAAAGTGGTCTACGACAGGGCCGGCTCGGCAATAGCACAGATAGAGCCAGGCATGATAGACTGGGAAAAAGTTCTTGAAGGTGCAGACTGGTTCCACTGGACAGGCATCACTCCAGCCATAAGCCAGGGCGCGGCAGATGTGTGCCTCGAGGCAATCAAGGCCGCCAACAGGCTCGGAGTGACAGTGTCATGTGACCTTAACTACAGGAAAAACCTCTGGAAATACGGAAAGAAAGCCTCAGAAGTAATGCCTGCCTTAGTGGAGGGATGCGACGTCATACTCGGAAACGAGGAAGATGCAGAGAAAGTCTTCGGGATAAAGCCTGAAGGATTTGACGTGACTGCAACAGGAGGAGAGGTGGACGCTAAAGAATTTGAAAGCGTATGCAGACAGCTCCAGGCCCGTTTCCCGCGTGCAAAGAAAGTTATAATCACCCTTCGTGGCTCAATAAATGCCAACCACAATACGTGGGGCGGAGTGCTCTATGACGGCAAGAAGCTCCACTGCTCGCCGAGATATGACATAACACATATCGTCGACCGCGTAGGAGGAGGAGACTCTTTCATGGGAGGGCTGATCTATGGCCTGCTCACATACACAGATGACGACAGCAAGGCTCTGAATTTCGCAGTTGCGGCTTCATGCCTCAAGCACACAGTCTACGGAGACTACAACCAGGTTACGGCTTCAGAAGTTGAGAATCTCATGAACGGCGACGGGTCAGGAAGAGTGTCAAGGTAATGCAATCAGATGATATATGGCAAAATACGATAAGATACAGGTCATTACGGCCATGAAAGAAACGGGCATGGTGCCTGTATTCTACCACGCGGACGCAGAAACGGCAAAAGCAGTCCTGAAGGCATGCTACGACGGAGGCGTGCGCGCATTCGAGTTCACCAACCGCGGAGATTTCGCCCAGGAAGTCTTCGGGGAACTTGTGAAATATGCAGATAAAGAACTTCCGGGCATGATTGTGGGCGTCGGATCTGTAGTGGATCCCGGAACGGCGGCACTTTACATCCAGCTCGGGGCTAATTTTGTTGTGGGACCGCTGTTCAATCCGGAAATTGCCCCGATATGCAACAGAAGGCTCATACCATATTGCCCGGGCTGCGGCACTGTGTCAGAAATCGGGAAGGCACAGGAACTCGGATGCGACCTGTGCAAAGTTTTCCCCGGAGATGTACTTGGACCGGCATTCGTAAAGGGGCTGCGCGCACCTATGCCATGGAGCCGCATTATGGTTACAGGAGGAGTGAAGCCTACGAGGGAGAACCTTGAAGGATGGTTCAAGGCCGGCGTAACCTGCGTGGGAATGGGCAGCAACCTTTTCCCTAAAGAGGTTGTGGCGGCCAAGGAATGGGACAAGATATCCGCACTGTGCGCAGAAGCCCTTGAAATAATACGCGAAGTACGCAAATAGATCATAATAACCACAAAATAACACTAATACAAATGAGAAATGACACAAACAGGCAGCTGATGACCAATTGGCGCTGGTGGATGGTCGTCTTGCTATTCGTGGCGACTACCGTCAACTACATGGACAGGCAGGTGCTTTCACTGACATGGAAAGACTTCATTGCGCCGGAATTTCACTGGACAGACAATGACTATGGCACAATAACGGCGTTCTTCTCTATAATCTATGCCGTATGCATGCTTTTCGCAGGGAAATTCGTGGACTGGATGGGCACGAAGAAAGGCTATCTGTGGGCCATTGGGGTATGGTCAGCCGGAGCATGCATCCACGCAGTATGCGGCTGGGCTACAATGCATATCGAGGGCTACGAGTCCGTAGAACTGATGAGTGCAGTGGAAAGCGGTTCCGCAGCAGCTCTCGGGATAGCTTCCGTAAGCGTATGGCTGTTCCTTGCGGCGCGTGCGATACTTGCCCTCGGAGAAGCCGGCAATTTCCCTGCTGCAATCAAGACCACCGCAGAGTATTTCCCGAAGAAAGACAGGGCATTCGCGACTTCAATCTTCAATGCCGGAGCATCTGTCGGTGCACTTGTCGCACCTGCAACAATTCCGCTGCTCGCACAGTTCTTCAAAGACAGGGGCATCGGAGGAGGCTGGGAGATGGCTTTCGTGATAA
This sequence comes from uncultured Bacteroidales bacterium, assembly GCA_947177525.1. Lineage (GTDB taxonomy): Bacteria > Bacteroidota > Bacteroidia > Bacteroidales > UBA932 > Cryptobacteroides. Next base: position 36,603 of record CAMWUW010000012.1, read on the forward strand.
TAGGTGCCCTGGGATTCATCTGGATGGGATTCTGGCTCTTCATGTATGAAAAACCTGAAAAGTCAAAATTCGTGAACCAGGCCGAGCTTGAGTACATACATCAGGACGAAGAAGAAACCTGTGTCAAAACAGGAGAGGACAATGAAAAGAGCACCATACCTTTCCTCAAATGCTTCACATACAGACAGACATGGTCTTTCATCGCCGGCAAATTCTTTACTGACGGAGTATGGTGGTTCTACCTGTTCTGGGCTCCGGCCTATTTCTCCGACCAGTTCGGATACAAGTCATCATCAGGTATGGGAATGGCTCTCATAGTGACGCTATATGCCATAGTGACTGTACTCTCGATATTCGGCGGCTACCTTCCTAAGCTCTTTGTCGAGAAGAAGAACATGAATCCTTACAACGGGCGCATGCTCGCCATGCTGATTTTCGCGTTCTTTCCTCTGTTTGCATTGTTTGCACAGCCGCTCGGAGCACATTCAGCCTGGTGGCCGGCCATAATAATCGGCCTTGCCGGCGCAGGACACCAGGCGTGGTCAGCCAACCTTTTCTCAACAATCGGAGACATGTTCCCGAAATCAGCCATTGCGACAATCACCGGAATCGGAGGCATGGCAGGAGGAGTCGGCTCATTCCTGATAAACAAAGGAGCAGGATGGCTGTTCACCTATTCGGAAAATGCAGGCACAGCTTTTTCATTTCTCGGATTTGACGGAAAAGAGGCCGGATACATGATTGTTTTCTGCACATGTGCAGTGGCATATATAGTCGCATGGAGCATAATGAAGGCTCTCGTGCCTCACTATAAGAAAATAGATGGTTAATAAAGCAAGTGCCACAACTCAGCGCAACAAGCAGAATGAGGACAGCCGCTGCCCACACAAACGGGACAGCGGCTGTCTCTTTAATTCAGAGGTGCGGATCATTATGTGTCCATATCACCACAAGATACCGCGCTGAAGTCATTTCCGGAATTGCATCCGGCTCCTCCGCTACATCGGGAGTCCTGTCACCTCATTACGTGAACAAACCGGCAGCTTTCCTTCGCTTCCCATCCGCACGAACACTGTCGCACACAGCACCGTCCACTGGTCTCCGTATGTCATCGTACTGCTGTGGCTATATCCAAGACAATGTCCAAACTCATGAAACATGGCCTGGCGGGGATAATTATGAGGATTCGAGCCAGGTGCAGTGGCATCAAAATAGACACCCACATAACAGTAGTCTGCCAAACCGTAGGTCGTTCCTCCTCCAAGTCCTCCGACCCCTGTGACACGTCCAAGGATAAGACCGGACTGACTGCGTATTCTGTTTCGCAAGGCATCCAGGTTTATTGGATTTCCCCCGTTATCCTTCAGGCGTCCTTCATAATTCTGCATTTCCTCATTGAAATCCGGAGATGAGAACATGAAAGACATGTTCAGAGCCAGCGCGACCCCATGCCGGCACAGGAGAGGATTCATGTGCCTCCAATATCCCGGGTTTGCAGCATCTGCAGAATAGGCCGAAAAGCGTATGAACCAGCGGCTGTCGATCTGCTCAATCTTCTTCATGAACGGATCTTCTGTCTTTATTACAATAGTTACGTCATCATTGGAAAGGGATTCCTGGACAGGAATCACCACCTTTCTGCCTGATGATGAATTGAAAGTACAGTCAGAGCTGGTCACCGGCAAAGGAAAGGAAGCCTCCATAAAAGGATAAATCCTGTCAAAATGCGCAAGTTCAAAAAAATCAGGACTGAATTTATTGAAACGGCACATCAGAGTCACATCTGAAATCCCCACCGGAGAGAAAAACTTGACATGCAGACGTCCTTCATCTGAAATGCTTGCCTGCAAAGGAGCGTTGACACGGAAAGAGCGTCTCTGGCTGTCATAGAAAACTTCCTGTGGTTCGTCAGCCAGGAACATGGTGTCAGTCTGAAAACGCGGAAAGTCTTCCTCACGTATGTATATCAGGCCTTCACGGTTTTCCGGATGCAGATAGTCAATGCTGATATGCGCAACCTTTCCGGCTTCAATCTTACAATCCGTAAAGCGGTAACGGCGTTCAAATACAGTCCCGTCACTGCTGCACGACTCAATTGAGACAAAACCGGAAACGGCTTCAACGGACGGAAGCGAACAGAAAGACAAACTCTCCGTGACATCATAGGACACGACTCCGGCCTCTCCGCAATAGCTGCCGTCGGCACACATGCCTGAGTATACGGCATCATTCCCGTCCAAAGTCACCTCAACCTTGCGTACAAATCTCCACATGTAGTCAGAAGTCATGTTTATGTCCACGTCAACCCGTCCTACACAACGCTCCAGAGAAACATCAAGCGTCATGGGCAGCTGCTCTTCCGCGATATGAAGCTGCACTTTGGAGTAGAAATAAATCTCATCCAGCGGAACTTTCCCCTCCTCGTTGGCAAGCCATACATCCGAAAGCATCTCCGGTTCTGTGACCTGGCCGGCATGTCCGTCGTCAGGAACGGCAAGAAATGCTACCGTATAATCCCCAAAACCGAGTCCTTCAACAGTAAATTTTGAAAAATCTTCTTCAAATTTCTGGTGCACAGGATTTATGACCGTCCCCGAAGCATCGGCAATAACACAATGCATCCCGGCAATTTTTTCAGGCTCCACG
>CAMWUW010000013.1 GCA_947177525.1 uncultured Bacteroidales bacterium
ACCTTAACGTCACGCTCCAACCCGTCTAAATTGACCACGAAGTTTTTGTCGCAAATGCTGAATCCTATGAAATAGTTTTCATTGAAATGCAGCAAATTCTCCCCATAATGATACCATTCGTCCACACCATTGTCTCCGGAGTCTTGTATTTCATATTCCTCGGGTTGTCCGAATATCTCAAATACTTCATTCTTAGTCAATTTGGAGAATACTTTTATTCCGTTGACAGAGACCTGTGCATTTGCACTCATGCATGACAGCAGCACTGTCAGCATTGTGATTAATTTGATTTTAGTTTTCATGATCATATCGTTAAAAAGCATAATCAGCAAAAAGTTCTTTATCCTCCTCATCACATTTGATTCCTGTGATTTCTGTGGAACTTATTTTTCTCTTGTCAGGCGAACGGGTGATTTTTCCGTTAAGATAGTCTTCGGGATTTATCCTGCTCCCGTTTTTTGTTACAGTAAGATGAAGATGAGGGAAATGTACATCAAATGCATTCCCGGTACGGCCGCTGTATGCAATCACTTCTCCACGATAGACCCTGTCTCCAGGTCTGAAAGGTTGTCCTGTCCGCGGATTTATGGCTACAGGCTTGCCTGCGTCCAGATGCCAGTAAGAAAATTTGACCGTCTCACCATTTATGTTTCCCTCTAATGTAAAACGATTCCCAGCCCCGTCTTGATCTCCTTCATATCCAGGAGGATATAGTTTAGAGCCGATTCTCATGGGCTGACATGTAACATATTTGTCTGTTTTGGAAATCACACCGTCACAAATGGCATATAAAGGGGTGCCTGGCTCAGCATATAAATCTATACCGGAATGATGTTTACGATTGCCGTCTCTGTCAGTACGTGTCCACCCGAAAGTAGAGCCGATATAATTGGTCTTCCATTTGCTTGTAGGGGCGATTTTCATTTCGACCAGAGGATTTGCAAGCCCTCTTTCCTTGTCCCGGCAAGGAAGTTTTGCAGGGGCAAGAATGTTGATGAAATAAGCTGTAGCCTCAATATCGGAACGTATCTGAAAAGAAACGTGAAACGGTTTACAGCTAAGGCTCCCGACCCATCTGCTGAAGTCAAAGCCCTTGTCAGGATTTGCACGGCAAATGACAAGTGCGTCCTTAACATATTCGCCAGAGCCTGAAACTTGGCCTCCAGAAGTGGTATGCAATGAAATACGGTATTTTACGGGCTCATAAGGATGCGGAGGCCCTCCACCTCCGCCGGATTCAATGGGGCGCAAATCATCAAACTCATCGTGTCCGTCATAATCATCCCAATTGTCAGGATACCATTTGGACGGTGGTTTTAGAGAGCATTCCGCAATGCAGTAGCTGGCTTCAAGTTCTTTGGAGAAGGAGTCTTCAGAATCACTCTTCGTATTGACTGTCGTCGGTATTGAAAGATATCTCTTGCCGGAATAGGCTTCATCTTCCTCCAAAGGTATAAACTGCGCGTCACCTATAGGACCATCTCCATAAGTATATATGTCATGCAGGTTTCCGTACAGGTCGGAGAACAAGATGATGCCGCGGTAAGTGCTCTTTTCCAGAAAGCTCACGGAAGAAGCACCATACATGTTAATGTAGCTCACATCTGGAATCATGGTAGCGACTGTCTTGATTACGGAACCGTTCAGAGTGTCGGATGTCTCTATCAGAAAAGTCTTCACAAAAGTGGTCGAATCCTCGTCATAGCGGTAATGTCTTGTCATGCTGAACATCACCTTCTTTTCGTTGCGGTTGTCAAGAAAAGGAATTTGTTTCACTATTAGGGATTTGAAGGCAATCTGCTCTGATGCCTCGCGGTCAAGGAGAGATTCCAGGCTCACCATTTCGGCGTCTCTGTCCCCGCTTTTTGTCTTGTAACAATCATTACCTTTAAGGTCGGCAAAAAGAAAAAGATTGTCTGTGCTGACCATGATGTCATCATATTCACCCGGAAGTGATACGAATGATTGGTTTTCCAGTACGCCGGATATGCTGCAAGAAAGCAGAACCGACAAAGAAAACAGAGAAAGGAGACGTTTCATAAGGCATAAGTCTTATGGGTTAACATCACAAATATAAGGAAATTACGATAAAAACAACCCTCTTTCCTGATAATCTGCGGGAAATGTCATAATGCTGATGCCTTCTCCTTTAAGGCCACTCTGGTCTGAGATTTTTGGCGTCGGGAGGCTTATACTTTCCTGTTTTTCCAGCGGCCGCTTTTCATGTAGAACCAGCTCAGCAGCAGAACGGAGAGCGAATAGACGTGCTCGGAAGTCCAGCAGATGGCAATGTCTGACCTTAGCATCATTATGACGACAGTGCAGTAAACTATGTAGATTGCCAGGGCCACGATTTCGAGGCGGAATGCCGTTTTGGTACTTCCGGTTCCCGATACGGCCTGAAAACATACCTGTGCGCCCACAGTCAGCAAATAGGATGACAGGACTACGAGCATGGACGGCACTGTGGCTTCAATAAGGTCGGGAATGTCCGTATATATCCGTATGACCGCGCGGGGAAAGATTGCGCAAACTGTTATCATGCAGATTATTATGCCGTATGTCAACTTGAGTATGCGTTTGACTATGGACATTACCTTATCCTGTCTGCCTTCGCCTATTATGTTGCTTACAAGCGTGCTGCATGTGGATGAGAATGCGGACAGGACCATCCAGAACAGGCCTGATATGCTTCTTGCGATATTTGATACGGCCAACGCGCGCTCGCCAAGATGCTCGATATATATGAAGAATATGAACCATGTCGAAAGAGATACCACTCCCTGTATCATTGTCCATGTGCATATCGGCATCATTCCTTTCAGCTCTGCCAATTCTAATCTGCCTGCCTTGTCAAGCCCGAATCTGGGCCTGTCGCATTTGAATTTTGTATATATGACGAAAAATATAAGCGACACGCCCTCCGCAAGGCTGGAACCTATTGCCGCCCCAGTTATGCCGAGGGCTGGCATTCCGAGATTGCCGAAAATGAGTATCCAGTTGAACAGCACATTGGACAGTACCATCACTATTGAGTTGAGGGTGAGTGTCTTTGTTTGTGTGGTGCCGACATAAAATGCGCGGAACATGGCAGTGGCGAAGGCGAACACAAGGCCCGGGAGACGCCAGCGCACATAGCTGAGAGCGGCTCCGTAAATTACTTCTGATGAAACGATTGAACGCATCAGCGTCGGAGAGAACAGTTCAGATATGGTAATCATGACTCCAGCCAGGAGCATCATCGCGTAAAGCCCGTTCCAGAACACTTTGCCCGCTTCGGTGAATCTGCCTTCTCCGTTGCGCCTGCCGATTATGATCTGTGCCCCGAGGCTGAATCCGAATCCGGTCATGAAGATGACCATGTAGAATATCATGGCGATGGCTGATGCCCCAAGCTCAATTTCACCGACCCTCCCGAGAAATGCCGTGTCGGTCATTCCTATCAGCTGTTCCATGATAAGGCTGATGAGAATCGGATAGGCTACTTTCCATATATTCCTGTATGAGTATTTTTCCACTTCCGGACGTTTGATTGTGCTTGCTGTCATGCTGTCTTTGATTTTTATATGCTGACCCGATGATGCAGGGGCATTGAAACGGCCGGCAAAGATACTGCTTTCCGCTTTCCGTTGCAAACCGCTTTACTCTGTATATTGTTCCGATGTCATGATTTGCCTTTGGTACGGATGAACAAGAAAAAGGGGCTTGACCAATATTTCAGTCAGCCCCTTTTTCTTGTTTTTCGATAAGGTCAACCTCGACCTTGTCACCAAATGTCCAAATCCCAGAGAGTTATTCTGAATTTTTAGTCACTTCTGCAATTGCCGTGACTGCCGTTGCAGGTATGGACTAAAATACGACAGTAAATATGATTGAGATGTTATGGACAGAGTTGTCCGTGCCTCCTATGTTTATCATAGGCGTGATTGACGGACTGTAGCGTATGCCTATCTTTGCACTGTAGTCTCCTATTCCGGCCTCCATAATTGGCCGTAACTGGAATCCTGTCCTGGAGGCCTCTGACACGGTCTGCTTTTCCTTGTTCCCGTTTGCCTTGACAACAATGATTCCTTCACCTTTGAAAGAAAATCCTGCCGCAAGTCCGGCTTTCCAATAGAAGTTTCCGTATCCGTATTTTTTCTGCGGAAAAAAATGCTGTCCTGTGTGTACGGAGAACATGCAGTTCTTGTTGAACAGTTTGGAAATCACGGTTATCCCGGACATTGTCGCTTTCATTCTCGGCTCTTCGAGGATAATTTCTGCGCCTCCTCCGATATACCATGAGGAATTTTCCCTGAAATAATAGTCGCAGGCAACTCCAAGGGTTACTGAATATCCGGCTGAGTTGTGATAATACTTGTCTGCATCAACAGTAGTTCCTGTAATATCAGAATATGAGAGTCCGCCTCCTGCCGTGAAACCCGCATAAAACCGTTTCTTTCGTCTTGCCGCCTCTATAAGTTCCTCTTCAGTTTTTGTCTGGCGGGTCTTTGCCGGTGAACCGTATGCCATGCCGGCCGATATGCCGCCGGACGGTTTCCCGGCTGACATCTCTGAAATTCCTCCTCCGTCTACTTTGTTGAATGTTTCCTTATGTCCGTTTGAAAATACGATATGGGCAATTCTGCTTTTCGTTATAGTGAATTTCGGCCCTTCAAGGTTGTCGGCCCGGTAATATTCCACATTGTCCGGATTGACGGCAGTGATTTTGGCTTCGGCAGAAGTGCCGTCCCTGAACACAATGGTGTCGTGTGTCTGGGCGTATGCCGTAAATAAGGCAAGCGCCATTATTGACGATATGATTATTCGTTTCATGACGGATTTGATGTTATGCCCTGGTGTGTCTTGTTGTGTGTCAGAAATTCAGGGCAAGGCCTATTCCGTACTTCTGCCCTCCGAAAGTGAGTGCGGAATTATTCTGCCTGTTGTATTCTTCTCCTATTTTCTTGACATTTCTGCTGCCGATTATATCGAGTGGAATACCGATTGCCATAGGAATAAGGGATCCGGGAAGTATGAGTGCCGCCATCTGGCTGCCTGTCAAAGAGCCTTCCGGTGCAAGCGCCACGCCGAGCAGGGAGCCTACAAGCCAGCCGGCGCCGAAGCACCAGCACCATTCACCGGCATTTGCCATCAATGAATAGGACAGATATTTTGAATACATCTGTACATCTGCCATGTCTGTGGATTCAATTTCACGCAGAGGCCTTCCCTGTGGGTCGACAAAGAAAAGTTTTTTGTTTGCATATTTGACGGTAGCCGAATAGACTGCCTGATTCTGCGGAAGGTATGGAGAGGTATAGCCTGGATTGCCTGCTGCAGGCATTATGGCTTCTTCGTGTGAGCTTACGATTTTGCCCTGTGCATTGAAATACTGCATTGCACCGTTGGCGAATTTGATGCTTACTATGTCGCATGTTCCGGACTTGAAGACAGGCCCGTCTGGGAGATCCTTGCGCTTGTAGGTTACTGTGTCATCTGTGATTTCACTTACTTGTGCTTCAACGATCGAATAGTCTCTCATGGTGATGATGTCCTGTGCCTTGAGGGCAGAGGCGCTGATGACGAGCATGATTGCTGCCAATGACATTTTCTTTAGCATGGTTTTCATGGATATGTAAAATTATGGTTGGTTTGCATGCATAAAAAAGCGTGGAACTCTAATCCGCCGCCCGTTCTGTGCTTAGAGGCCTTCGCATGCCCGGTATAGCAGAACGGGCAACATCGAAGTCCACGCAGATATGCCAAACCGGTATCTGCGATTACAGATGCCGCCATTAATGCATACCCATGAACATCTACCGCTGCCTTGGCCCTGACTATACCTGAAAGTTGCGAAGTTTCTAAGCATCAAGACAAAGCGTAAAGTAAACGCTTGAGTTTATATGTCTGTTTCCGCCTGTGTCCCGCATGGGAGCACAAGCACGAAACGTTGCAAATATAGCAAAAAGTCAAGAGCAAAGCATCAAACTTGTTTGAATGTTCTGCCGAGGCGTAAGCGTATATATGTGCAGAGCACAAATATAGCAAATGTTTTTTGTGTGCCAAAGCGTTGGTGTATTTCATGGCGTGCCTGTTATGTGGTCCGGGCCTGTGGCACTTGCCATGGCGTTTTTTTCGGGTCATGGGCAGTCTTGCAAATAATATTGGGAAATAGTAGTTATATTTGCTGTCCGTTGGCGGCGGACGTGGGCCATGTTGTGTGCCACGGGCCAAGATGGCATTCCTGGTCAAGAGGACTTCCGGACAAGGATGGCATTCCGTGCCGTGCATTGATAAATTCTAAAAACACAGATATTATGAAAAAAGTACTTATTGCGGCTGCCTTCTTGGCGGCGTCAGTCTTCCCGGCGGTGTCCCAGCAGAGGGCCGGAAGCCAGGAAGGGGGCATCTCCCCGGAAATGCTTGAGCAGATAAGCAGAGGGTATGAGGATACACCTGCAGACAAGGCAATCAGAAACGCCCTTGCAGGGACGGCAATCAATGTTCTGGCCGTAAATTCCGAAAACGCGGCCATGATTGACACTCATTTTTCAGACCGTGTGAAGACAAAGGGCATCACGGACCAGAAATCTTCCGGACGCTGCTGGCTCTTCACCGGATTGAACGTCCTTCGTGCCAAGATGATTGACAAATATGGACTTGCATCCTTCGAATTTTCCCAGAACTATCTGTTTTTCTATGACCAGCTGGAAAAATCCAATCTTTTCCTCCAGGGCATAATCGACACCAGGGAACTTCCTGCAGACGACAGGACTGTTGACTGGCTGTTCTCCAATCCTCTCAGTGACGGCGGACAGTTCACCGGTGTGTCCAATCTCATAACCAAGTACGGTGTGGTCCCGTCTGAGGTGATGCCTGAGACATACTGCAGCAACAATACTTCCCAGATGTCCATGCTCCTGAAGCTGAAGCTCCGTGAGGACGGACTCAGGCTGCGCGGCTCGTGGTCGGAGTCTGTGGCCGCAGCCGGAAAACTGTCTAGAAAGTCACGTGAGGCAGCCCTTGCGAATGCTGAAAAGGAACTCCGCAAGATGAAGACTGAAATGCTTTCGGAGGTATACCATTTCCTTGTGCTGTGTCTCGGTGAGCCTCCTGTCAGATTCGAATGGGCGATGTATGACAAGGATGACAAACTGGTGAGCGTCAAGGAATATACGCCAAAGTCGTTCTATGGTGAATATATCGGTGAGGATCTTGAGAACAACTATGTCATGGTGATGAACGACCCTTGCCGTGAATATGGAAAGGTATATGAAATAGAATATGACCGCCATGTGTATGACGGACATAACTGGCTTTACATCAATCTTCCTGTCGAACGCATAAAGGAAATGGCCATCGCTTCCATCAAGGACAATACTGCAATGTATTTTTCATGTGATGTCGGAAAATTCTTCAGCCGCACCAAGGGTACCCTTGATCTGGCGAACTATGACTATGAATCGCTTTCCGGATTTACTTTCGGGATGGACAAGAAGGAAAGGGTGCAGACGCATGCCAGCGGTTCGTCCCATGCAATGACCCTTATTGCCGTTGATATAGACAAGGAGTCGGGGCTTCCTGCGAAATGGATGGTCGAGAACAGCTGGGGACCTTCTGCCGGCTACAAGGGCTGCCTGATTATGACGGACGAGTGGTTCAATGAATATATGTTCCGCCTTGTGCTGGAGAAGAAATATGTTCCGCAGGATATCCTTGACATGCTGAACCAGGAACCGGTTGCTCTCCCTGCATGGGATCCTATGTTCCTGCCGGAGGAATAGCCGAGTTGGATTTGATATTCTGAAAGAGGCTGACCCAAAAGGTCAGAATAACTCTCTGGGATTTGGATATTTGGTGACAGGACCGAGGTAGACCTCACCTAAAAATAAGAAAAAGGGGCTTGAATAATACTTTTTATTCAGCCCCTTTTATTTGGTTCATCTGTCCGGAATCAGATTGCCAGCATGGCAATGGCTTCTTCGACAGAAACGGCTCTCCCTGCCGTAAAATCACCGCTTCTGCTTCTCTGCAGGCTGTCCAGATGTGCCCCGGAGCCAAGGGCTTCCCCGAGGTCACGTGCAAATGCCCTCACGTATGTTCCTTTGCTGCACGCCATCCTTATTACGGCACGCGGCAGCCCGAGTGCAGAATTGTCTGTCACATTGATACGGGAAGACGCCTTTGAGACAGGCTCCTGCATCGGACTTTCATGATTGATGCATCCTTCCGTCAGGCTTGCCGGCTTGTCTGCAGCCTGGAAATCGCCCGTGGACGGCTCAAATGAAAGCAGTTCCAGTTCTGTGACATTTATTTTTGAAGAACGTATAAGCTCCCTGGCAGCCTCGTCAAAAGTACCCTCGCCGACGGCATTGTCAAGCGCGTCCCTGCCGGCTTCCTTGAAAAGTCTGCGGGCAAGTTCGTATGCACGTATTCCGTCCACTGACTTGGCGGAGAAGAGAGGCGCAATCTGTTCCTGTTCCCCGATGAAGCCTTCAAGAGCCTTCCTTATTCCGTCTTCATCAATATGTTTATATGGAAAAAATCTGTCAATCTCTTTCTCAAGGTCGTATGAAGGTGTCGTCGCCCCGAATGTGACTCCGGCAATGTACTCCTTGTCATGTGACTGGAAAGTCTCGGCCATCTTTGTTGCATTGCCGATACATACAAGCAGGACTCCTGTCGCAAGAGGGTCAAGTGTCCCTGCATGTCCGACTTTCAGATTCTTTTTTCCGAAATGCCTTATTGCCGCATACTTGACCTTCCTTATGACATCTGCCGACGTCCACCTATACGGCTTGTCAACCGGGATTACTATTCCTTCCGGATAATCTGCAATGTCGCAGGACAGTGCAACCGTGTCCTTGTCTGCAATAAATGGCTTCATCTGCTACTTTACAGGTATCTTGTCTATGCGGTTCTGATGGCGGCCTCCCTCAAATTCCGCAGTAAGCCATGCGTCGGTAATCCTTATGACCTCACTGAACGGAATGAACCGTGCAGGCATCACCAGGACGTTTGCGTTATTGTGTTGTTTTACAAGCGTACCGATAGCCTCGCTCCATGCAAGTCCGGCACGTATTCCCGTGTGCTTGTTCAGGGTCATTGCCATTCCGTTGCCTGTGCCGCAGAATGCGACCCCAAGGTCTACTTCGCCGTTTTCGACTGCAGATGCAAGCGGATGTGCCACATCCGTGTAATCCATGCTGTCTGTAGTGTCCGTACCGAAATTTACAATCTCATATCCTTTTCCGGAAAGATATTCCGACAGCTGGTTCTTATAGTCCACTCCAGCGTGATCATTGCAGATTCCTATTTTCATTGTCAATTGAATTTAAGCGGCACAAATGTACAAATAAAACACATGTCTGCAAAATGTAATGGCTTTATATATAACGTGTTATGCAATCACGGGTGCCAAAATTACGGCACCCGTGATTGCGTATCCGCATGATTGACAGGGAGTTGTATTTTGCGGTCACTCCTATATGAGTTTCAGATGTTTCGCAATGCGGCATGCCTGTGCCGAGTTGGCGGCCCTCAGCCTTGCCAGAATATTCTGCCTGTGGCGGCTGACGGTATGCAGGCTGATTGACAGCTGTGAGGAGATTTCTTTGCTTGACATTCCTCTTTCGACAAGGGACAATATCTCAAGTTCCCTGTCGGACAGTATACCGGAATTGTTGATGCCTGCCATTGAAATCATTTTCCCTGTAGGGGAGTGCACTATTGCCGATATTTGTTCAGACTGTACGGGTGTGTACAGGCATAGGGCAAAGCGGATTGCCCTGCCATGGAGGAAATAGAATATCCGGTGCATGACAGTAAGGTCTTTGCCCCGGCTGTCCCTCATGGTCAGTGTGCTTTGCATATAATGCTCATCTGCCGCAGCACCGTTTCGGATAAATTCGAAGAAGCAGAGCTCTTCAAGCTGTTTCCGTTCAATGTCTTTTTCATGAATCCTGCATAGAATCTCATCCTCCCATATTGTGTTCAGGCAGTGATGGGTGCCTTTGGCAGCAATGCCAAGTGTGTCTCCGAGACCTCCGTAGAATATGTGGCTGACCTTATCTTTCAGGTCGCTGAGCACTGCAATTGAATTCTCCGTCGAGGCATAGATGAATGCCGTTTCAAGATATAGGCTGAGTTCCGGTGATGTGCCGTTTTCCGCAAAATCCTGTATAAGAAGCTTTCTGTCCAGTGTCCTGTTCATAATGGTTATTTTTGACTATTGCCGATGGGCCCGGCGGCCTTTAACTTTGCAAAGTTAATGATTGGTTTCAAGAAACGGTTTTGCCGTGGATGAAAATAAATTTTATAGAACAGATGAATATGAAAAAGATTGTTTTGTCTTTGGCTGCAGTTATGGCAGGGGCATCGCTATGTGCGCAGACTATGGAGAAAATGCAGTGGTTCAATGAACCGGAATCATGGAAAATTGAAAAAGGGGAGAAGCTTGTCATGGATGTCACTCCGCACAGCGACTACTGGCGCATATCCCATTACGGTTTTACAGTAGACGATGCGCCTTTCATGTATACCGTAAGAGGAGGGGAGTTTGAGGTGAAGGTCAAGGTTTCAGGCGAATACAAAGTGCGTTTTGACCAGGCCGGACTTATGATTCGCGCAGACAAGGAAAATTACATCAAGACCGGAATCGAATTTGTTGACGGAAAATATAACCTCAGCACAGTTGTGACCCATGGCACGAGTGACTGGAGTGTAATCGCGCTGGACAAGCCTGTGCCATATATATGGATAAAGGCTGTGAGAAGACTGGATGCTGTGGAAATCTTCTACTCGTTTGATGACAAGGAATATACGATGATGCGCAACTGCTGGCTTCAGGACAATACTCCGGTTGCAGTGGGCATGATGGCCGCCTGCCCTGACGGGGAGGGGTTCAAGGCCATATTCGAGAACTTCAGCATAAAGCATCTCCCTGACGCCCGCCGTACAGAATGGCTCAGGAACAATCAGTAAAGGAAGACCGGGCCTAAAAGTTCAGTGACAGCCCGACACCGTTTCTGGTAGTTCCGAGATTCAGGCTGTATTCCCGGCTGTCAGGCCTGTAGTTCCTGTTATAGTCATCAGCAATCTTGCGCAGACCCCGCTGTCCCTTTACGAGCAGCGGGATTCCTGCTCCCAGACACCCGGCCCCTGCAATATAGCAGGCTGCAGCACCGATATACTCTATGTTGTCGTTTGGAATCTCTCTGTCCGGAATGCCGGGGAAAGACGGAATGTTGCTTTTTTCAAATTTATTAAAAGACGCGGCACAGGAATGTATGGAAACTCCCATGACAAGGGAGCCTGCGCCCAGGCATGTCAGTATTATGCCCCAGGAATATTTCCGTTTGGCCGACATGTACTCTGTCCCGTATAGCGAGTAGCCTATGTAGTCGGCTATTTCATTTCCTCTTAGGCGTTCATGCCGGCAGTAGTAGTGCCCGTGGTGATATTCAATGCAGTGATTGTCATAGTGCGGCATTGGCGGATATGGATATCCTCCGGGATTTGACAAATATGGTCCTGTCTGTGCAAATATTTTCTGTGTTCCGTTTTCGAAGACAATTTTCAGTATTTTCCAGGTCGCCAGTCTGTAGTCAGGGCCGTTGAGGTTGTCAAATGTCTTGTAAATGACATAATCTTCCCCGATTTCACTGACTTTGGCGGCAATCGGACTGGTGTCAACGGTGTATATGTAGTCCTGGGCAGAAAGAAGTGCAGGGAACAGAAGTGCAGCCGCTAAAATTACAGTTTTCAATTTTCTGAGAATTGTGAAGTGCGTCTCCATGATATAAATTCTTTGCGGTAAGTCAAACAATACATTACAGGTCCTCCTTGATATGATGCATTCCTTTTTTATGGAATTTCGCATATATGAACCTGAATCATGTCACAAACTTACAAAATAATCCCAGAGGATGTCCTTGTCCGGGCGTAATTTTATAACCCATTGAAGAATTCAGACAATGTAAGCCCGTGAATGTCAAGTATCTTCAGTAAAAACCGTGATGCGCAACCTGCTGTAAATCAACCATATCCTATAAATCGCTGCCCCAAAAACGGGGCAGCGATTTATAGGAATGCGCTAAGCATCAATAACTTACGTTCCACGGGACGCTGCACATTGAAAGGGCGCCTCCAACTCATAACCCGGTGATTCAAAAACTCCACGGGACAGAGACGCAGCTCCCTTCCCTGGAAGGGCGTCTCCAGCAATGCCTTTGTTGACATCATGCAAGGACAGCCAGACTAAACGTTACTGTTCCCCTTTTTCCTGATGGAGACTCACGATGCGTATTGCACTTCCTGCTGCTCTCTTTCAGATTTCCGGAAAGTAAAAACTGCGCCTAAAACAATGAATTCAGGACAGCGGCGAGACGGTAGCCTGCTACTGCGAGCCTGTCTTCAAGCATAGGCGAGAAATCATAGACAAACTGGTAGGAAAGGTCCGGACTGGAAAGGCTTTCCACGTAATCATAGATTTCAGATGCGCATGCGGACGTTTCTGTTAGCCAGTCCTCGAATGACCCCTTGGAGATGTTCCTGCGCTCCTTGCGTCCGGCCCTGTCAAGTTGCTCCGTCCACTCCGTATAGCTCCATTTCCTGGCAGAGTCAATCATCTTGCTGTCCCATACCGAATGAAGGCTCGTGTTCTGCCCGAACCATTTGACCCTCACCCTGTTTCCTCCGAGGTCCGACAGGCGTCCTGCATGCATAGGGCAGTGCAGGTCTCCGACCATGTGGACAATCATCATGATGTAGTCTGCCTTGAGACTGTCAGACAAAGTCGAGCGGTTCTCCCTGAATTCACGTGTCAGGCTGTCAAGGGCTGTGACCACATCACCTTTAGGGTTCTTCGGCATGGACTGGTAGGTCTGGCCCTTGTCAATGTTTGCATAGTGCCATGTCTTGGTCCGGTTATGTCCGCGCTCCCATGACGGTGCATTCTGGACATTGTCCATCCATGAAGAATAATAGACAAGCGAATGCCCGTCAAGAATTTTGTTCAGTGCCCTTCTTGTGCGCAATGTAAGATGCTCCTGGGCAATTGATGCCACGACATCATGTCCCTTCTGGCCCCATCCGAATGCCGGCAGGCTGCATAGAATCATGATGACAGCAGATGTGATAATTCTAATGTCTTTCATAATGTGTTAATTAAAAGGCTGTCTAAAATTTTTCGAGCAAATTCTAAACAGCCTCTCTTTATTTTACCGGAGGCTGCTTCCCTGTGAAGTGCCCCTGCAACGTTTTGTTCCTGATATTCGTGGCACGGTTTTATAGTGCCGCCTTTATATTTTCGATTCTTAAGGCAAATTCCTCCTTGCCGATGAAACTTACAATGTCCGCGATTCCAAGGCCGCTTGAGGCACCCACGAGTGCAAGCCTAAGACAGTTCATTACCTTGCCCATCGGCCATTCGCGGCTGCGGATGAACTGCTCCACAGGATGCTCGATTCCCTCCTTGGTGAACTCGCTGATTGACAGCTCGCTTCCTGTGGCAGGGGCGTTTTCCGCATCACCTGTGGCAGGGCCGTATGTACCCTTGCCGCTTATTATGAAATCCGCCACCTGCAGTGCCAGACTGTAGTTCTCCTCTTTCCAGAACTTTGCGGCATCTTTTTCGGCGTAAGTTGACGGAGTCACGAAAAGATAGGAGGCAATGTCCCAGAAGTCAGCCACAAATGATGCCCTTTCCTGAATAAGTGCCACCACATTCTCCACATACCTGCGGGTGAAAATGCCGTTCTTGAAATCTGCTCCTCCTGCAGTCATCTCTGAGCCTGCCGTAAGGGCACATTTCGGACAGTCAACCACCTGTATTCCATGCTCCTCAAGCACAGAAATGAACAGTCCGGCAAGTTCCGCGGCACTCTTGGTGCGCAGATATTCCTTATTGTACCACTTTGCCTTGTCCGGGTTGAAACGTGCTCCGGACTTGATGACACGCTCAAGCGAGAATGCCTCAATCAGCTCATCCATGGTGAACAGCTCACGCTCATCTCCAGGGTTCCAGCCCAGCATGGCAAGCAGATTGACAAATGCCTCAGGAAAATATCCGTCTTCACGGTAACCGCGTGATGTCTCGCCTTCGGAATTGACCCATTTGAGCGGGAATACCGGGAAGCCGAGACGGTCGCCGTCCCTCTTGCTCAGCTTGCCTTTTCCGTCGGGCTTCAGCAGCAGTGAAAGATGCGCAAAGCGCGGCATCGTGTCCTGCCATCCGAAAGCCTCGTACAGCATATAGTGCAACGGAAGCGACGGAAGCCACTCCTCTCCGCGGATGACCTCTGTAATCTCCATGAGGTGGTCATCCACAATGTTTGCGAGGTGGTATGTAGGCAGCTCGTCAGCCCTTTTCCACAGCACCTTGTCGTCAAGAGTATCTGTGTTTATCTCCACATGGCCACGGATAAGGTCATCCATCTTCACGACCCTGTTCTCGGGTATCCTGAACCTGATTGTCCAGTCTGTACGCTCCTCAAGCAGAGGCCTCCACTCGCTTTCATCCATTGAAAGAGAGTTGCGAAGCGACATCCTTGTGGTGTGGTTGTAGATGAATGTCTCCTTTTGGACCTCCATCTCCGCACGTTTTGCCCCGAGCTCCTCTGCCGTGTCGAAAGCATAGTATGCAAAACCTTTCTCAACAAGCTCTTCCGCATATTTCCGGTAGATGCCCCTGCGCTGGGACTGCCTGTATGGTGCATGCGGATGTTTTTCCGATGCAGTCTCCACTACATTGCCCTCGGAGTCCACACCTTCGTCAGGTATGATTCCGCACCAGTTCAGAGCCTCAATTATATATTTCTCTGCTCCTGGTACAAACCTCTGTGAGTCAGTGTCCTCGATTCTTATGATGAAGTCTCCTCCATGCTGCTTTGCATAGAGGTAGTTGTAAAGCGCCGTCCTGACTCCTCCCATGTGGAGAGGGCCTGTAGGTGACGGTGCAAACCTTACTCTTGTCCTGCGTGTCATTGGTAAAAATTATAAGGGCGCAAAAATAATAAAAAATCCTATTCCTTGTACATCTTCAGACTCTTCCTCTTTATGGCCGAGATATTCTCAAGGTCGCTCTTGTTTTCTCCCTCGCCGACAAGCAGAACAGGCTTTCTTCCGTCACTGAACTCAATCCTCTTCCTGATGCTGGACGTGTTGAAGCCTATTTTCTGGCTTCTCATCTCCGGAAGCTCTATCCCGTCTTCCGTTGCCCCGCAGTTCTTCTTGTATCTGAAGTCGCTGTCAATCATTATGATGTTGCCGAGCTTGATGTCGGTAATCTCTTCCAATCTCCTCATCTCGAACCCGGTTGCTATCACCGTGATGTTCACCTTGTCACCGAAAGCCTCGTCCTGCTCATAGACAATTCCCCTCTTGAAGCGGTTGGTGTCCTCTCCCATCTGCTCATTCATAAGCCTGTCAATTTCAGCAAGATCCGCCATCATAAGGCCTTTGCTGTTGTAGCCGGCAGTGATGTTAAGCAGTACATTCCTGGCTGTCTTGATGTCGAAATCGTTAAGAAGAGGTGAGGCCAATGCCCCGCTTACGGCTTCCGTAATCCTGTCCTTGCCCTGTCCTGAGCCGCAGCCCATAAGAGCCATGCCGCTGTTTGTCATCATGGCCTTGACGTCCTTGAAGTCAACGTTCACATAGCCGGGACGGCTGATTATTTCCGTTATTCCCCTGACTGCTGTTGCAAGCACTTCATCCGTTTTAGGGAATGCATCCTGTATGAGCATTCCGCCGTAATGCTTGTATATCTTCTCATTGTTGATTATCAGGAGGCTGTCCACATTCTTCTGCAGCTCATTTATGCCGTCGATTGCCTTTGACATGGACTCATTGCCCTCATTCTTGAACGGAAGAGTCACGACGCCGACAGTGAGTATGTCTTTCTTTTTTGCCATTGCGGCTATCACCGGGGCTGCTCCTGTGCCTGTTCCTCCGCCCATTCCGGCTGTGATGAACAGCATGTCCGTATGGCTGTTGAGGACTTTCTCCTCAATCTCGTCCTGGGAATTAAGGGCTGCATTCCGCCCTTCCGTCGGGTTGCATCCGGCCCCGAGTCCCGAGCCAAGCTGAATCTTGACCGGCACCGGACTGCTGTCAAGGGACTGCGAGTCAGTGTTGCATACTATGAATGTACATCCCTGGATTCTGTTCCGGTACATATAGTTGACCGCATTGCAGCCTCCTCCGCCGACTCCGATGACCTTAATTATCGAATTCTCCGGAATCCAGTCTGCAGGCAAAGCATCATTGTCTATATTATTGTTGTAGTCCATATTTCTTTGTCTGTTTTATGAATTATACTTCCTCTTCGGTTATTCCGTCAATGAGTGTGTCGGTGGAATCGCTTATCTTCTTGCCGACCTTCTGTGCCTTCCCCCAGAGCACATTGAAGATGTTTCTCGGCTGGCGCGGCGGCGGAGCCACAGTCTCAATCTCCTCATCCTTGAAAAGAGTTCCAGGAACTTCCTTCGCCTTCTCCTGCACTGCAGCAGGCTCACTCTGACTTTCTGCCTCAGGAGAAACCTGTACGGCATCAATATCCTGTCCGGCAGGAGCAGGTTCGCGGACTGTCTCCTCATTCCGCTTTACGGCTGCATCAATGTCCGCACATGCACAGTTGCCTATGCCGTCTTCTATGGCTGCAAGTATAAGCCCCATTGATGTCGCTGCCGTAGTGTCCCTTATACCGTCCACATCCTGACCTGAAATCACCGGAAGAGGATAGCCGGTCCTTACCTTATATCCGGAAAATTCCGTGATGAGATTGCCTATGTTCGCAATCTGTGCACAGCCTCCGGTCACGACTATGCCGCTCCTTATCATATCGGCCATACCGCTTTCGTTGATTTCATAGAGTATGGCATATACGATTTCCTCCACCCTGGCTGTAATGATTTCAGAAAGGTACTTCACCGGAAGCTGCTTGTCCGCATCTGCGCCGTTGCTTCTTATATGGAGCACTTTCTCGCTGAGATTCTGCAGTCTCTCCGGCATGCATGCACCGAATGCGAGCTTGATGTTCTCTGCAAGTACATCTGAAATCTGGCACTCGCTCTTGATGTCATCCGTAATGTTCTTTCCTCCGAAAGGTATGGATGCATAGTGGCGCATTATGTTCCCGTGATAAATCGTGAGCGATGTGCTTCCCCCTCCGAAATCTATGAGGGCAACACCGTTTGTCATCTCGGACTCAGTAAGTACTGCCCTGGCGGTTGTCTCCGCCGTAAAATATTTCTTTTTCGGGGTGATTCCGGCCTTCTTGAACGCCATGTCTATATTCTGCAGTTCTTTCTTTCTGCCTATGAATATCTTGAAATGCCCCTCAAGGGTGTCACCGGTCATTCCGATTATTTCATTTTCGATAAACTGGAAGAAATCCTCCCCGTTGGAGAATGACTGGGCCACAGCTCCGTATATCGCCTCTTTTTTCTCGTCATTGAGGGGATATGTCTCCTGTGCAAACCTTTTCAGGCTTGCGACGTCCTCCGCCGTTATTTCGGTTTCTTCGCCCCTGTCCATCACTTTACCGCTGTTGCTTTCCTGGCGCACAGGGTATTTGGGCATCCCCACGATGGCCTGCGTTATCTTGATGTCAAGGTCTTCTTCTGCATCTTGTATCAGATCTTTTATCGGGCCGGTCGCCTTCACGATGTTCCAGACCCCGCTATATTTGACACCTGCAGAAGGCGTTTCCTTATAGTAGACGATCTGAACATCCTTGCCGTCTACTTTCGCAACCATTAGTGCCGTCTTGGAAGTTCCCAAGTCCAGGGCCGCGATGTGTGTTTCTGTGAGATCAGCCATTTCTTGATAATTTATCTGTTGGTATTACTTGTTCCTGTTGTCATGTCTGCATACTATCTGATCAGCGAATCTAAGGTCCACTGACCTGTATCCTCCTTCAGTTTTGTCTGCAATTCCCCGGTAGTATAGCTCCATTTTGGAGAATTTCTCTTTTATTTCAGTGGGACTTCCGAAAAGGAAGCGTTCATTTCCTTTGCGCGGAATAAGCGTCAGGTCTCCGTTCCTGTCCACAGTTATCTGCACTATCTTGTCTTTCCATATCCGGCTGTCCTCCATGAAGTTCACCAGCTCTGTCATTCTCTTTAGCCACAGCTGTTCCTCTTCAGTCTGCGGAGTGCCTTTGAAATTTCCGCTTATATTCAGCGGAATGTCCCCGTCCACAATCTGCACATGTGATGCGTAGCTGCTCTGGAGAGGGAACAGAAACCCTCTGCTGTCCGCATAGATTCCCTGCTGCCCTTTCTGAAATCTCACCACAGGCTCCCTCTGGGTTACGCTTACGTGGAGCTTGCCGTCGCGTGCAGTGTAGGCCTGGCTTTTCTTGACAGCACTTTTCCCGTCCACAATCCTCTCTATTTCCGCAAGATCAAGGCTGCACAGCGGCATTCCCATGTATTCCGGATATTCTTTGTCAAGATATTTTTTCACATCGGCTGCAGTGACGAATCTGTTTGCTGCACTGTCTGCCACCTCAATGGACAGTCCGGTGCACACCAGTGGCTTTCTTGCCGCTGCTCCTCCCATGTATGCCGCTGTTAGGCATGCGGCCAGAAGTACAGCCAAAATTACTCCTGCAATATGTTTCCTGATTCTTGACATTATTTTTTGCCATGTTTCCTGCGGAGAAGCTCGGCGACCGGTTCAACAAGCCTGTCTATGTCTCCTGCGCCCAATGTTATGAAAACTTCTTTCTCCCCGAGCTCCATGCCTTCAAGGCAGCCTGTCAGTTCCTCTTTCCTTATCATGAGCTTTTCCGCAGAAGTGATTCTGTTGAAAATGATTTCGGAAGTGATGCCCGGAATAGGCTCTTCCCTTGCCGGGTAGATGTCCAGGAGAATTACTCTGTCAGCAATGCTCAGCGCCTCTGCGAAACCTTCGTAGAAGTCACGTGTCCTTGTATAAAGATGCGGCTGGAAGATTGCAGTGTATCTTGCATCCGGATAATAGCCTTTGATTGAGCTTATGGAAGCCGCAATCTCATTCGGGTGATGGGCATAGTCATCTATATATACAAGGCCGTTTTCGTCCAGCACTTTGTCGAAGCGCCTCCTGACACCTGAGAACGATGCAAGTGCTTCCCTGATTTTCTCCGGTGCAATTCCGTATGTCAATGCAATTGCCGCCGCCGCGACTCCGTTTTCTATATTGACCCATCCAGGTATTCCTACGGTGCAGTCGGCAATCACTCCGCCCGGGAAGTGAAGGTTGAAATGCCCTTCCTGCTCCAGAGATTCTGCATAGAAATCAGCCTCGGGATTGTCGTATGAATAGGTTCTTATCTCCGCCTTTGTGTCCTCCCGTCCCAGATCCAGGCCGTGTTTTGCTATGAGGGTGCCGCTCACCTGTGAGGCGAAGGCCTTGAATGCCTCGTGTATGTGGCTCTCGTCCCCGTATATGTCAAGATGGTCCGCATCCATGGACGTTATGACTGCTATTTCCGGGAAAAGCTGCAGGAAGGACCTGTCGAACTCATCAGCCTCGGCAACAATCACGTTGTTCCGGCTCAGAAGCAGGTTGCTGCCGTAGTTTTTCGATATTCCGCCGAGAAAGGCCGAGCATCCTTCGCCTGAGGCCGTGAAAATGTGACTTGTGAGAGTGCTTGTAGTCGTCTTGCCGTGTGTGCCTGCAACGGCCATGCATCTTTGTCCCTGCGCAATCTCTCCGAGCATTCTCGAACGCTTGATCACGCGGTAGCCGTTTGACATTACATAGTTAAGCTCTTCCATGTCCTTCGGTATGGCAGGGGTATACACGACAGTCGTGTTCTCTGCGTCCTTGGGGACGAGGCTTATGTCATCTGTGTAATGTATTTTTATGCCCTCTTCCTCAAGTGCATGAGTGAGTGCGGAGGGGGTTCTGTCATAGCCGCTCACTGCATAGCCCGCAGCATTATAGTACCTTGCTATTGCGCTCATGCCTATGCCGCCGATTCCTATGAAATATATGTTTTTCTGTCCTGACATTGTTGTTCAGATTATCTTGTACACTTCTTCGGCTATTGCCATGGCTGCGTCAGCCTTTGACAACGCACCGATATTTCTTTCCATTTCTGTTATTCTTTCCGGAGAATCCAGCAGTGAGCATGCCTCCTGCATGAGTTTTTCCACGGCTTCCGAATCTTTCACCAGAATGCCCGCATTCTTATTGACAAGGGCCATTGCGTTGTGGGTCTGATGGTCTTCGGAAACATTCGGGGACGGCACGAAGACTGCTGCCTTGCGTGCTGCACAAAGCTCTGATATTGAACTTGCGCCGGAGCGGGAGATCACCACGTCGGCCGCTGCGTATGCCAGGTCCATCCGTCCGATGAAATCAGAATACTGTATGCCGGAAATCTTTTTGCCGCTACGGGCAGCTTCCTCCATGAATGTGTCTACGGACGGCTTATAGTATTTTCCGCACTGCCATATAATCTCAATGTTCTCCCCGCCGGGACAGCCGTCGCTGATCCATTTCTTCATGGCATTGTTGAGAGTGCCGCTTCCGAGGCTTCCCCCGACTATCAGGATATGCTTCTTTTCCGGTGACAGGCCATAGAATCTGCATGCTTCAGCTTTCATTGCACTGTCGGCCGGAACGATGCCCTTTCTGATCGGGTTTCCTGTCATCACAATCTTTTCAGCAGGGAAGAAGCGCTCCATACCGTCATACGCCACGCATGCCGTGGTCACTCTTTTGCTGAGTATACGGTTCGTCAGGCCCGCAAAGCCGTTCTGCTCCTGTATAAGTGTCGGTATTCCGAGCCTTGATGCCGCCCATAGAAGCGGAGCGCTTGCATAGCCTCCGACTCCTATCGCAATGTCCGGCCTGAATGTCCTTATCAGCTTTTTGGCCATTCTGATGCTTTTCAGCACTTTGAACGGCAACATCAGATTGCTGAGTGTCAGTCTCCTCTGCAGTCCTGCGACAGGTAGCCCTTCTATGCGGTAGCCGGCCGCCGGAACTTTTTCCATTTCCATGCGGCCGAGTGCACCTACAAACAGAATTTCTGTCTCAGGATTAAGTTCCTTGAGCTTTTCTGCTATGGAGAGGGCCGGAAAAATATGACCTCCGGTTCCGCCTCCGCTTATTATTGCCCTTATTTTTCTGTATCCCATGTCTTTGCCTGTTCTGCGCGTATCGCACTGTTTTCAGCCTTTGCAATATTTTCTGCAATGCTGTCCATGTCACAGCCTGCCTTGTCCTCTACTGACTGTATTTTTTTCTTTGCCATCCTGCTGATTGAAAGTATCGTCCCGAAAGCCGTACATGACATCAGGAATGCACTCGCTCCGTCACTTATCAAAGGCAGGGTCTGTCCTGTCATCGGAGTCAGGTCCACATTCACCGCAATGTGCATGAATGCCTGTCCGGTGATGAGCACGGCCAGACCTCCTACGGCTGTCTTGGCAAATCTGTTTCCGCACAGGCGGGCTATGATGGAACTTCGTGCGAGCAGGCTGACATACAGGATGATTATGAGAAGGCCTCCTACAAGACCATACTCTTCCACAAGGAAACTGAACATGAAGTCGGAATAGATATGTGTGACGCAATATTTCTGCGTACTGTTGCCGCTGCCTTTCCCAAGCAGTCCGCCTTCATGCACGGCCAGCTTTGCCCCGTAAGGCTGTCTTATCTTGTCCACGGTCTCATAGAATTCCTTGCTTCCAGGCTTGATGCCGTCAAGAATTTCGGTGGAATATTCCGCCTCCATTCGTGAAAACAGGGTCTCAAGGCGCGGGATGAACTTTCCGTCCGTCATCTTGTGCAGCCCGGCCATTGCCGCTGCCATTGCCGCAAGGACCATGCATGCCAGTGCGATTTCTTTCCACGGCATATTTCCGATGAGTATTGTCACCACAAGTATTGCCGCAATGAATATTGCACTGGAGTTGCTTCCCGGGGCAACCATTGCACAGATGAGGAGTGCCGGACCGTAGATATACAGGAGCCTTTTTGCTAACGGCTTTCCCATGAATGACGTATGGGGATGTTTGGCCAGCATATTGGCCAGCATGAATGTCGGGCTTTCTTCCTTTTTTGCCGCCGCCTTCTGGTCAATTGCGTATGAATTGGTGGCCCACGCAAGATACATCACCATGGCGACCTTCACCACCTCGAATACGTGTATCTGGAAGCCTAACAGGCCGAGTGTCCTCCATGCATCGTTTATGCGCTGTGCCTTGATTATGCCGAGATTCAGATGCAGGTCAAGTATCAGCAGAAGTGTGAACGACAAGAGAAAACCGAACTGTGACAATACTCTGAAAACTCCTATTTTCTTTATGTTGTACAGTCCGATTATGAGCATGAGTCCAAGAAATGCCGTTATTCCGTGGTCTTTCATTACATTCAGGCGGCTGTCTGATGGCAGGAGAGGAGTTGACGAAAAGATGGCCAGAATTGAAATGAGTATCAGTAGCAGCACAATAATCCAGACGACCTTGTCTCCTTCAATGTCGTCTATAAGATTCCACAGGCCTTTCTTTGATGCCTTGTCTCTGTTGCACTCAGTATTTCCCATATCCTTTACAGTTTTCTTACGGCCTCCTTGAACTGTCTGCCTCTGTCTTCGTAATTCTTGAACAGGTCAAAGCTGGCGCAGCATGGAGACAAAAGTACGACGTCTCCTGAGCTTGCCAGTCTGCTTGCCAGATTCACTGCATCGGCTGCGGACGTCACGTCATGTATCTGAGGCACGATTCCTCCGAAGGATGCGTGCAGTTTCGCATTGTCTTTGCCCATGCATATAAGCGCCTTGACTTTTTCCTGTACAAGCGGAACCAGTGACGAATAGTCATTGCCCTTGTCAGTGCCTCCGGCAATCCATACGACTGGCCTTGTCTGGCATTCCAGGGCATACCATGCGGAGTCGACGTTCGTGGCCTTTGAGTCGTTGATGTATAATACATTTCCTATGCTCAGCACCTTTTCGAGCCTGTGCTCTACCGGCTGGAATGATGAAAGAGCGCTTTTGATTGCCTCATTGTCTATGTCCATTGCCTTTGCAGCGATTGCCGCAGCCATGGAATTGTATATGTTGTGCCTTCCGCCGAGGGCAAGCTCCTGAAGGTACATGTCGCACTCTTCCTCTTTGTACCTCACAATCATTCTGTCTCCCTTGACAAAGGCTCCCTGGGCAACTTCTTCTTTCTGTGTAAAAGGGAACTGACTTGCCTTTACAACAATCTTGTTGAGGTGGCTGACGGTAATCTCATCATCTGAGCAGAATATGAAGCAGTCCTCGTTGGACATGTTGCGCGTGATACGGAACTTTGCCTTCACATAATTCTCCATGTTATAGCCGTACCGGTCAAGGTGGTCCGGAGTGATGTTGGTTATGATGGCGATGTCGGCCTTGAAATCATACACGTTGTCAAGCTGGAAACTGCTCAGTTCCAGCACGTAGATGTCATGTTTTTCCGTGGCAACCTGATATGCGTAGCTTTTGCCTATGTTCCCGCCAAGCCCTACATTCAGCCCGGCCTGCATAAGCAGATGGTATATAAGCGATGTCGTGGTTGTCTTTCCGTTGCTTCCGGTTATGCATATCTTCTTTGCCGAATCATATCTTCCGGCAAACTCTATTTCCGATATGATTCCGATGCCGCCTCCAATGATTTTCTGGACCATAGGCGCGGTCTCTGGAATTCCCGGACTTTTGATTACCTCATCTGCATTCATGATAAGGTCTTCTGTATGAGTGCCTTGCTCAAAAGGTATCTCCCACTGGTTCAGCACTGACACATATTTGTCTTCAATTCTGCCCTTGTCTGACAGAAATACGTCAAAACCCTTGACTTTTGCGAGTACAGCGGAACCTACTCCGCTCTCTCCTCCTCCTAATACAACTATTCTTGACATGGCTGCAGTGCTTTTATCTTATTTTCAACAATGCTACGGTTATGGCGGCAAGGATGACACCTATGATCCAGAAACGTGTGACAAGCTTTGCTTCGGGCACCGCTCTTGATTTGGAACCCCATTTGCACGGAATGCCTTCTTTCTGGAAATGGTGGTGCAGGGGAGTCATCTTGAATATTCTTCTGCCCTCGCCGTATTTTTTTTTGGTATATTTGAAATATCTTGTCTGCATGATGACCGAGAGGCTTTCTGCGAAGAAAATCCCGCAAAGTATCGGCAGCAGCAGTTCCTTTCTTATGAGGATGGCCGTTACTCCTATGATGCCTCCGAGCATAAGGCTGCCGGTGTCTCCCATGAATACCTGGGCCGGAAATGCATTGTACCACAGGAAGCCTATCAGTGCCCCTACAAAAGCAGACATGAATATCGCGACCTCTCCGCTTCCCGGTATGTACATTATGTTCAGATACTCTGCATTCAGCATGTTTCCTCCGAGCCATGCGAAAATTCCGAGCACCACTCCCACAATTGCAGAACTTCCGGTCGCGAGTCCGTCTATTCCGTCGGTAAGGTTGACACCGTTGGAACATGCCACAATGACTATCACAATCATTATCACATAAATGGCCCATTTGCAGTACCAGCCGGCCCTGCCTTTGACAGGAGAAAGCCACTTATAGTCGAACTGGTGGTTCTTTATGAAAGGAATGGTAGTCTTTGTGCTTTTGATTACGTCCTGCCTCTCTATTCCTCCGCCTGTTGTCTGGAGCCCGGTGGCGTCTTCCGGCATTCCTGATCCGTCAACTGCGGCAATCTGCTCCTCTACCGGAACATTTTCCCTGACCACTATATCGCTGCTGAAGCATACGGCAAGTCCGATTGCCAGTGCCATCACGCTCTGGGCCACAAGCTTTGCCTTCGGGCTCAGCCCCTCCTTGTTTTTCCGGAACACCTTTATATAATCATCGGCAAAGCCTATCAGGAAGAACCATACCGTGCTTATGAGAAGCAGTATGGTGTATATGTTTGTCAGGTCCGCAAAAAGAAGCACAGGTATAATTATGGATATGAATATGATTATGCCTCCCATCGTCGGAGTGCCCTTTTTCTGCATCTGGCCTTCCAGTCCAAGGTCCCGTATAGTCTCTCCGATCTGCTTTTTCTGCAGCCAGCTAATCAGTCTCCTGCCGGCAAACACAGAAATGAGCAAAGCAGCTGTGAAAGCGAGCAAGGCTCTGAATGACAGGTAATTGAACAGTCCCTGTCCGGGTATGTCAAAGTCTTTCAGAAAATTGAACAGATGGTATATCATTGTTGAATGTTTTTACAGGTTGGCGTATTCTTCAAAAATTTCTTCTACAATCTCTTTCTCGTCAAAATGTGTCTTTTGGCTTCCTATTATCTGGTATGTCTCGTGCCCCTTGCCTGCCAGAAGGATTGCAGCTCCTTCCCCGGCGAGCATGACGGCCGTCCTTATCGCTTCTTTCCGGTCTTCTATAAACAGTGACCTGGCCCTGCCGCCTATGTCCATGCCCTGCCTGATGTCAGCCATTATGTCCGCTGTCCTTTCGCTTCTGCTGTTGTCCGAGGTCACGATAATCCTGTCTGAAAACTTCTGGGCTATTTTACCCATTTCAGGACGCTTGGTCCTGTCCCTGTCTCCTCCGCAGCCGAAAAGGCATATAAGCTCTCTGTCAGGAGATATTTCCCGCAAGGTCTTCAGGACATTCTCAAGGGCATCCGGGGTATGTGCATAGTCTATTATCACTGATATGTCCTTTGGCCCTCTTATGTTCTCAAGCCTTCCTGGGGCGGGCGTAAGGGCGCTTATTGCAGTAAGAGCCTCGTCCGGATCCGTTCCGAGCGCGACCGCAGTGGTATATACGGCAAGCAGATTATAGGCATTGTGCACCCCTATAAGGCGGCTCCATGTCTCCTTACCGTCGATTTTCAGCATCATGCCCTCGAAACTTTGCTCCATCACTTTGCATGTGTGGTCTGCAATGCTCCTGCATGAATATGTGACGGTTTTGGCCTTGGTGTTCTGCAGCATGACCATTCCGTTGCGGTCATCTATGTTCGTGATGGCGAAAGCGTCTTGGTCCAGATTGTCAAAAAACAGTTTCTTGCATCTGAGATATTCCGCAAAAGTCCCGTGGTAGTCAAGGTGGTCATGGGTCAGGTTGGAAAATATCCCGGCCTTGAACTTCAGTCCGGCAATCCTCTGCTGGTCCACGCCGATTGAGCTTACTTCCATAAAGCAGAAGCTGCATCCTGCATCTGCCATTTCACTCAGAAGTGAATTGATTGTCAGAGGGTCTGAGGTAGTGTTCACTGCCTCGCTCCTCTTGCTTCCCACATAGTTGGCTATTGTGGACAGCAGTCCGCAGCTGTATCCGAGTGCTGTGAACATCCTGTACAGCAGGGTTACGGTCGTAGTTTTCCCGTTGGTTCCGGTTATTCCCACAAGGGTCAGTTTTTCCGAGGGCTTGTCATAAAAGTTGGCGGCTATGACCGCAAGCGCATGCCTGGACCCGCTGACATGTATCATTGCAACGTCATCCGCTTCCGTGCATCCCTCCATCTGCCTCATGGCTGCTTCTTTGTCGTCGTACACTATGGCGCATGCCCCTTTCTCCACAGCTGTGCGTATATAGTCATGCCCATTGCCGGCAAAGCCTTTCACGGCAACGAACAGTGAACCTGGACAAGCCTTCCTGGAATCGTCGCAGACGGAAAGCACATCTTTCGACATGTTTCCCGTCATCCCTATTATTCCGCAGTCCCGTATTATTCTGTCAAGTCTCATTTCAATACAATTTTGATGGTTCCGCCTTTTTTGGCTGCAGAACCGGCTGCCGGACTCTGGCTCACCACATGTCCGCTTCCGGAATATGTGCATTTGTAGCCGTTGTTTTCTATTGCATACATCGCATCCTTAAGTCCAAGTCCGTGCAGGTCGGGAACAGGGGAGCCTTCTGTACGGCTTGTGTTTATGTATGGCCCTTCCATGTCCGGCATCCTGCCCTCCGGTTTAATATGTGTGCTCCAATCGGTCTCGTATGCCCAGATTCCGTCAACAATATCCTTGAATGTGGCTGCCGGGGTCTGCCCTCCGTAAACGTTTATGCCCGGTTCCAGGAGTCCTGTATATGTCACCACTATAGCGGTATATTTCGGCGCGTCGGCAGGGAAGAAGCCTACAAAAGTCGCCTGATGCTTTTTCCTGCCGCGGTTGTCGCTGTAAGGGTCGCGGCTTCCTTTCCTTTCCTGAGGCGACAGGTGCATCCTTGCAGTTCCCGTCTTTCCTGCAACGGTGCATTTCGCATTCTTCAGCCTTTTTGCCGTTCCTTCCAAAGTCACCATTGACAACGCCCTGGCAAGTGTGTCTGCAGTGGCTTTTGAGCATATCGAATTGAGAAGCACGGGGCCGAACTTCTTTTCCGCCTCCCCGTTCCTTTCGGTCTGCTCGACTATGTACGGCTTCATCATCTTGCCCTTGTTGGCAATGGCATTGTAGAATGTCACTACTTGGAGCGGAGTTACCCTTACGGAATACCCGATGGCTGATGACACAAGGTCAGACATTGTCCACCCGGATTCATGTGGGTCAGGTATGCGCGGCTTTCCGCTTCCCCTTTCCGCAAGCTCGAATTCAAAGTTTGCATCCAGATTGTACGAATGCAGGCGGCTTGTGAACTCTTCGGGACTTGAACCGTAATGGTCCTTCACAAGGCGTCTGAAAACATAGTTGGACGAAATCTTGAAGCCCTCCACTACCGGAATTGTGCTTCTTCCGGTCCTTCTCTCATAATTCATGATATATTCGTCCCTCGGAATGTCCGGCATGTCCCGCATGTGTCCGTGGCAGGTAGGTATTTCCGTGTCAAGGCTTATCTTCCCGTCCTCAAGCAATGTCATGAGTGTCACTGACTTGAATACGGAGCCCGGCTCTGACGGCCAGCCTGCAGCCATGTTGAACACTTCTGAAAAATGTCCGGAACTGTCCCTCTGCAGATTGACCATGGCCTTTATTGCCCCTGTCTTTACATCCATTATCACTGCGCAGCCTCCGTTGATGTGGCCTTCATTGGCCATATTCTCCCTGAGGGCCCTGTCTGCAATGTCCTGCATGTCAATGTCAAGTGTCGTCCTTACATCGATTCCGTCCTCTGCCGCCACGAATGTGCTGTCGGTGTCCTGTATCAGTTTCCTCTTGTCCGTGCGGCGCAGCCATTCCACTCCTGCCTTTCCGTGAAGCACATGGTCGTACTTCCCCTCTATTCCGATATGCCTGGCCGTGGTGTCCTTGTTGTTTTTTACATATCCGATGACCCTGCGTGCCAATGTCCCGTATGGATACAGCCTGCGCTCTTCAGTCTCGACGATGAGTCCTCCCTTGTGTGCCGGCTCATCGAAGAGCGGCAATTCCTGCAGTTTGAGCAAGGTGCCGTGGTCTATCCTCATGACAATGCTCCTGTGCTGCATCTTCCTTGCACGGCCGGCCATTATCCTGTTCATGTAATATGAAGAGTCGCGTCCCTGAGATGCAAGGACCTCAGACAGCCCTTTTGAGAGCCTGCCTGCCTTGCGCACCCATTCCCTCTCAGCTTCTGCACCTTTCGCCCCGTTGGCGTCATTGGCCTCTTTCTGCACATAGCAGTCCATGTATATGTTGTACAGGGGAGTGGATATCGCAAGCAGTTTCCCGTTTGCGTCAATTACTGTCCCTCTGCGCGGCTCTATTACTGTACGCATTTTCTGCGGCCTGAAGTGGTGGACATATTTGGGGTCAGGCTGCCAGAAATATTGGATATAGACAATCCTTCCGGCAATCACCACTGATACCAGAAGGAGCAGGATGTACATATACATCAGTATTCTGCTCGGCCTTCGCTTGTCCCTGTCTGCTGCGCTCATTTGTCTTTTATTATAAATGCCGGTTTTTCAGGTGCTGAGACCTCTGCCCCGGCTTCTTCAAGCATGTTCTCAACTGTACTTATTCTGTTCATCTTGACGAACTCGTAGGTTTTCTGGGCATGGTAGATCTTGTATTCCTTCAGAATTTTCTGATTCTTCTCGACCTGTACCATTGTCTGTTCTATCTTGTAGTTCATAAAGATGTTTATCCATCCGAGGGCAAAGAGGAACAGGATGTAGGGGAGCAGCTTGTCCACTCTGAGCAGAAGCAGAATGTCTCCGCTCCAGATTGATTTCATAACGGCCTTTGCCGTCAGTTTCCCTTTCCCTTCCATGTTCATTTCACCTTTTCTGCAATTCTCAGCTTTGCACTTCTTGCCCTTGTGTTTGCGGCAATCTCGCTTTCCTGCGGAAGTATCGGCTTGCGGTTGACAGCCTTCAGCGGAGATTCCGCATTTCCGAAGAAATCCTTTACGATTTCTCCTCTTATGTTTCCGGCCTTGATGAAATTCTTCACCATCCTGTCTTCAAGAGAATGATAGGTTATCACGGCCAGTATGCCTCCCGGTCTGAGCGAGCGTGCCGCTCCTGACAGGAATTTTTCAAGAGACTTCATCTCCTGGTTGACCTCAATCCGCAGTGCCTGGTACACCTTTGCGAGAAACTTGTGCTCCGCAAATTTCGGAAGTGCACTCTCTATTGCCTTGCCGAGGTCAGATGTTGTCTTTATCGGAGCTGCTTCCCTGGCCCTGCATATCAGCTGTGCCAGCTTTCGGCTGTTGTCCACCTCTCCGTACAGGCGCAATATATTCTCAATCTGCTCTGCTTCGTATGTGTTTATGATTTCTTCCGCCGTCAGTCCTGCATCCTGGTTCATCCTCATGTCAAGAGGAGCATCATATCTGAATGAAAAGCCTCTTTCGGCAGTGTCGAACTGATGTGATGACACCCCGAGGTCTGCAAGTATGCCGTCAATCCCGCTGCGGTATCCCTGATGGATGATATGGTTGTTGATCCATCTGAAGTCGCTCCTGACCAAGGTCAGCCTTGAATCGTCAGGCCTGTTGCCGAATGCGTCAAGGTCACGGTCAAAGGCAATGACACGTCCCTCTGGAGACAATCTCCTGAGTATTTCCGATGTGTGCCCTCCTCCTCCGAAAGTGGCATCGGCATATATTCCCGAAGGTGAGCTGACCAAAGCTGAAACGCTTTCATCAAGCAATACTGGAATGTGATATCCGGACATACGTGGCCTCCTTTATATGCGTCCCGAGATTTTCTTTCCCATCTGGCGGAATTCTTCTGTAGAGAGCGTGCCGCGTCCGATTTCTTCTTTAGCCCAGATTTCAACTTTGTAGTCGACGCAAAGGAAGACAACTTCCTTTGTGATTCCGGCCGACCTCAGTATCTCTTCCGGGATTGTGATTCTTCCGAGTTTCGCATCAGGGACTACTGATATCGTGTCGCTCATGTATGTCCTCCAGTACCTTATATGATCTTCGTCAAATGCAAGGTCAAGTTTTGACCTTACTGCCTGGGACATGTTGGCCCATTCCTGTCTTGTGTACATTTCGAGACAGTTGGAATACATGTCCTTCCTTATGACGAATTCCTGCTGGTCCGCCGGCACGGCATTTTTGACGGCAGCGGGAATGACTACTCTTCCCTTGTCGTCAATCTTTGCATTGTATTTGCCGAAGAATCCTGCCATGGTCATATTATTGCGTTTGGCAAAAATAGAAATAATTTTCCACTTTCTTCCATTATTTTCCAAAATTTTCCACAAATTGTGTCAGGCACCTCTGGGAAGAATTTCCGTGCATTGTTTTTTTGCTTATTTTTGCATCGTATATTTCGCGGTGCTGCTGTTGTCAGTGAGTGAAAATCATGGTTTTCGGAACCACGTTCCAATATAAATTGTTTATTATGACCAAGAATGCTATATTTTTCAGGACTGCGGCCAAGGTGAGGCCTGTGCTGGCAGTTTTTCTTGCGGCAATTGCCATTTCATGTTCAGGACATCGCAATGCAGGGGCAGATGATGCTGCAGAGCAGGACTGCGGAACTGCCGAAGAAGAGAGCCGTGGCAGCATACTTGGCTTCAATCCGGATTCTCTTGCAATGGTTGAGGGAGTTGTGAAGAACGGACAGTTTTTCACTTCGCTTATGATTTCTCTCGGTCTCTCCGCAAAAGAAGCCTATGAGCTGTCTCAGGCTTGCGACTCCGTCTTTGATGTCAGGATGCTCAGAGTCGGGAATGCATACCGGGCCTACTACTCGGATTCTTGTACGGACATGTCTTTTCCGGAAGGTTCTCCGGAAGCCGCGGATGCTGCTGAGAAGTGCACGAGACTTGAATATGTAGTTTATGACAGAGGCAAGTCTTCTGGAGTTGTGTTCGGCTGCCGGCCTCCTTATAGGGTGTGGACTTTTGAGAAGCCTACGGAGATTGTGAGCCGCTATGCAGATGTTACCATAAATTCTTCCTTGTGGAATGACATGAGAGCGGCAGGTGTGTCTCCGCTTCTGATTCTGAGCCTGTCGGACATTTATGCCTGGTCTGTGGATTTTTTCGGACTGCAGAAAGGAGACCGTTTCCGTGTGCTTTACGACGAGCGTGTCTGCGACGGTGAGCTTCTTGCTGTCGACACTGTCCGCTATGCAGTTTTTACCCATGCAGGGGAAGAACTTCCCATGATAATGTTCAATCAGAAAGACGGTGGGAATATCTGGTGGAATGACAAAGGGGAAAGCATGAGGAAGGCATTTCTGAAAGCTCCTCTGAAGTATTCGAGAATCAGCTCAGGCTTTTCCTATTCGCGCAGACATCCTGTGACCAGAAAGGTGCAGCCTCATACGGGCGTGGACTATGCTGCACCCAAGGGTACTCCGGTAATGTCCATCGGTGACGGTGTAGTGACGAGCTGCAAATATGAAGGTGCAGGCGGAAATGTTGTAAGAATCAGGCATAACTCGGTCTATTCCACTGCTTATCTTCATCTGTCAAAATATGCCTCCGGACTTAAGGCCGGGCAGCGTGTGCGCCAGGGAGAGGTAATAGGATATGTCGGCTCAACCGGACGTTCTACGGGGCCTCATCTTGATTTCAGAGTATGGAAAAACGGTATGCCTGTAAATCCGCTGACAATGGATTCTCCTCCTGCTGAACCGATAAACAGCGGGAACAGGGCTGCCTTTGATGCAATGAAAGAGTCATACCGGGCTAAGATAGACACTGTCCAGGCCCGCATGGTTGCTTTAAAAGTGATTGAATTGCTGTAATGCCTATTGGGCTATGAATCTGTAGACAATTTCTCCGTGCTGGCGTGCCGGAGCAGCAGATGATGATGAGAAGCGTGACAGCCTCGCGGCCCTGACTGCAAATTCCCTGAGGCATTTGTCTGAAGATGAAGCTTCTTCCTGTACCTTGGCATTAACCACTCTTCCTGAATTGTCGACAGTAATTATGACAGTCACTTCTCCGCTGCCGTAGCACCTGTATGCCGGTATTTTGAGCAGGCTGGCTTTACGGCCTTCAAGTGTATATGATACAACGGACGGTCCGCTGTATGTCTTTGTCTGTTCCTTTCTGCTGTCCTTGCCAGGCAGCTCCACGGTTTCATTCCTGGCGTCTTCCTCAATTGCGTTTCCTGTGACTCCCTTGAGCTCCCTTGCAAGTCTTTCTGCATCACGGTACAGCTGGTCAGCATCCGTTCCCCTGTCATCTTTGAGATAGGAGCCTGCATCTACAGCGATATTGCGCACAGGCGCGTGGCCGGCATTTCGTGCTGCAGCGATTTTTTCTTCCAGCTTCTCAAGCAGGTCCTCTTCAAGTGCCGCCATCTTCTCCTTGCGCTCCATTTCTTCCTGTTTGGAGAAGTCAAGCACGAAGCTCTCCTCACGCCTGATATTTGAGTCAATCTGGTAAAGAAGCAAGACAATTATCACCGTGAGATGAAATATCACGGTGATAAATAATCCTGCCTTATTTTCTTTTCCAGTCTGCACCTGGCTTATTTTTTATGGCAGTCGGCCAATGATTTCTCGATAGTGGCGGAGATGATGTCAATGGCGACCTTGTTGTGTCCTCCCTGCGGTATAATGATGTCCGCATATCTCTTGCTCGGTTCTATGAACTGGAGATACATCGGCTTGACAGTCTTGCAGTAGCGTTCAATCACGCTTTCCACAGTCTTGCCTCTTTCGATTATGTCCCTTGACATTACCCTCATGAGCCTGTCATCGTCATCGGCATCAACGAAAATCTTGATGTCCATGAGCTTGCGGAGCCTTGGGTCAGTGAATATGAGAATGCCTTCCACTATAATCACTTCCGCAGGATTGACCGGCAGAGTCTCTGTCTGGGAGCGCGTGCAGGTGATGTATGAGTATACAGGCTGCTCCACACTCCTGCCTTCACGGAGCTCCTTGATCTGTGCCCTCAGAAGATCAAAGTCAATGGAATCCGGATGGTCGAAATTATGAACTTTCTTTTCCTCTTCAGAGCAGTGGCTCAGGTCCTTATAATATGAGTCCTGCGGGATTATCACGACTTTTTCCCTCAGCTGCTCTGTTATTGACTTTACCACTGTCGTCTTTCCCGATCCGGAGCCTCCGGCAATACCGATAATCAGCATATCTGTCTTATGTTTTAGGTTTGGTTTATAGGCAGTTTCTAATATTCTGCATTTTTAGGTGTGCGCGGGAACGGTATCACGTCGCGTATGTTGCTCATTCCTGTCACGAACAGGAGCAGTCTCTCGAATCCGAGTCCGAAACCGCTGTGAGGGGCAGAGCCGAAACGTCTGGTGTCTATATACCATTCAAGTCCCTTGCGGCTCATTCCGATTTCATCGATGCGGGCCTCAAGTTTCTCAAGCGATGCTTCCCTTTCGGAACCTCCGATGATTTCTCCGATCTTAGGGAAGAGGACATCCATACCTCTCACTGTCTTTCCGTCCTCATTCTGCTTCATGTAGAATGCCTTGATATCCTTAGGATAGTCTGTCAGAATCACCGGACGTCCGAAATGTTTTTCCACAAGGTATCTTTCATGCTCGCTCTGCAGGTCAGTGCCCCAGCTTACAGGGAATTCCCACTCTACGCCTGCCTCCTCAAGAATCTTGATTCCTTCCGTATACGTGAGGCGTACAAATTCTGTATCCGCCACGCTTCTGAGCCTGTCAATCAGTTCGTTGTCATACCTGTCATTAAGGAACTGTATGTCTTCTGCACAATTGTCAAGCGCATATTTGACCAGATACTTGATGAACTCCTCGGCAATGTCCATGTTGTCGTTGATGTCATAGAATGCCATCTCCGGTTCAATCATCCAGAACTCGGCAAGGTGACGCGGAGTATTTGAATTCTCGGCCCTGAATGTCGGTCCAAATGTATAAATCTCTCCTAACGCCATTGCTCCAAGCTCTCCCTCAAGCTGGCCGCTCACAGTAAGGCTTGTCTCTTTTCCGAAAAAGTCCTTCGTATAGTCAATGCCGCCCTTTTTGTTCTTCGGCAGGTTTTCCATATCAAGCGTAGTCACCCTGAACATCTCTCCTGCTCCCTCACAGTCGGAGGCTGTTATAAGCGGAGTATGCATGTACACAAAGCCCTTGCTGTGGAAGAACTGGTGGATGGCAAAAGCCATCTGGTTCCTTATGCGGTAAATGGCCCCGAATGTATTGGTTCTCGGACGGAGGTGTGCCACAGTCCTGAGAAACTCAAAAGATGTATCTTTTTTCTGGAGAGGATATCTCATAGGGTCGCACTCTCCATATATTTCTATGCTGCTTGCCTGGATTTCAGTATTCTGGCCTCCTCCGACGGATTCCACGAGCATTCCGCTGACAGCTATGCACGCTCCGGTCGTAACCTTCTGGAGTATAGCCTCATTCTCAGGCGACTTGTCTACTACAATCTGTATATTATTGATGGTTGAACCGTCGTTAAGGGCGATGAAAGCCACGTTCTTGTTCCCTCTTTTGGTCCTTACCCATCCTTTTGCAAGAACCTCCTTGCCCGGCTCGCTTTTGAGCAGGTCTTTGATCTTGGTTCTGGTTATTTTTTCCATTACTATCGTATTTTACAATATTTTCCCTTTGATGTCTGTATTGTCCATTCTTCCGCTGAACTTTTCTGCACCTTTGCCTATGGCGAATACCGGAACCGGGGAGCCTGTATGTGAATGGGTAGTCCATCCTATTGAGCATTCCTTGTTCAGTTCCATGTTTTTCTTTTCGTCAAGCATATTCTTTCTGCCGCCCTCAATCCATTCTGCCTCCATCTTTTCCCAGTTTATGGTTTCCCGGCCGCATCCCAGTGACAGACCTCCTGTCTCATGGTCTGCTGTCACTACAATCAGTGTCTCATCAGGGTGCCCGAGATAGAAGTCGTAGGCAACTTTCACTGCATCATTGAATTCAAGCATGTCCATTACCATCGGCATTGTCTTGTTCTCGTGTGCAGTCCAGTCAATCTTTCCTCCCTCGCACATGAAAAAGAACGGTGAGTCGCTTCCGATGAAATCCATTCCCATTTCCAGCATCTGTGAAAGAGTGGCATCTTCAGCCTCTTTGCCGTCTCCTACATAATTGTCGGCATTTTCGCTGCGGTTGCTTTCCTGGCAAAATACTATTTTATCGTATTCCGTCCGGTTTTCCTGGAATTCCTCAGGACCATAGCATACCTTATAGCCTTTTTCTTCGATATACTCATCAACCGGCCTTGCATTTCCGTCCTTGTCCCTGTAGTCTATAAATCCTGAGCCTGCAAAGAAATCAAAGCCGCTATCCGGTATCTGGCAGCTTACGCTGTAGTATTCCCCGCGGTTCTGTACATTCGCATAGAAGGCTCCTGGCGTCGCATGATTTACAGGAACTGTCGTGATTATTCCGATTTTGTATCCGTCGTCCTTAAGGTCGTATGCCATGCTTCTCAGCTTTTCTCCGTTGACATCAGTGCCAAGCTTGCTGTTGTATGTCTTTGAACCGCATGCTATGGCAGTTCCGGAGGCAGCGGAGCATGTCACATGTTTGTCGGCAGAGAAATTTGTTGCGGTACCGTAATAAGGAAAGCCTGTGAATACAAGCTGTTCTCCTCCCAATTTGCCCTCTTTGTATGAAAGATATGATTCCGCCGTGGCAACATGGTTTGCACCCATTCCGTCACCGATAAAAAGAAAAATGTATTTTGCTTTCCCGGAATCTGTATTGTTGTTTCCTGATTCCCCGCATCCGGTCGCGGCAAAAATCAACATTGCAGCAGCTATGGCTGGCATTAATATTTGTTTCATCATCTGCTCTGTATTTCTCAATCTGCAAATTTACACAGAAATATCAAAATATCACGGCCCGGTTTGAATTTATCTGCAATTTTTTAGTCCTCAGTGCTTCAATTGTTTTTATGCAGATGTTTGCGGATCTGGTGAGGATGCAGATTGGAAAGCTTGCTATGATTATCTTTGCCACGGCATGCCGTTGCCGGAAAACATGTCGGGCCAAAATGAAAATAATCAGGCGGCCTTAAAGTCATACAAACTTTGGCCGCCTGATTATTTAAGTATTACAGAATATTCTGCTATTCTGCTGTCTTTCTGGCTGAATACATGATCTTAAGTGCAGAGCACCTGCGGAGCTCCTGCTTAACATCGGTGACGATACCCATACGGGTGTTTTCGTCAGCCCTGATTGCCACTGTCATGAAAGATCTGTCTGCTTCAGACATTGCATCACGCTCGGCAGCGATGAAGTCACGGATTTCATCCACGGTCTTGAAAGAGTCATTGAGCTGGATTCGCGCATCATTACCGTACTGCGCCTGAAGATGTCTTACAGGGGTTCCGATGTTGATATACGAAGTCAGGTCCTTTCTTTCAAGTTTAGCGATTTCTGTCGCTTCCGGAAGTTTTACCACGACTTTGTTCTCTGTCTCACGCATTGTGGTCGTCACCATGAAGAAGAACAGCAGCATGAACACGATGTCGGAGAGTGAACCGGAAGAAATACCGGGCATCTCCTTCTTTCCGCTCTTTTTGAATTTTGACATATTGTTCTCCTCCTTTATTTTTGGTTGATGTCCTTAGGCTCTGCCTCTGAAATGTTCTGAGGTACAGCCTTTCTTGCGATTGTCTGATGATCCTCGTCCAGAGATGCGTATGGCTTGCCGAAATTAGCCATTGACCACTCGTCACGGAGTTCGTTGATGGCTTTTACAAGTTCATTCTGCACTGCGATATAGGCCTGGTAGCTTGTACCGCGGTCATTCTGGAGAGAGATTACTCCTTTTGAAACCATGCAAGGTCCGTATCCTTCGATGTCGATTTCCGATTTCTCCGGAAGGTTCGGGTCGTTTGCCGGGTTTGAAAGGAATTCCTTTATCTTATCTTTCAATTGGCTGACATGCATAGGCTCAGTACCAGCAAGAAGTCTGTCGGCTGAGTTAATCTTGACGATGATGATGTTTCGACGATTAACTTTCTGGTCCTCCACTTTCTGATTAGGGTCAGGAATAGGAGGGAGACGACGCTGCAGACCCATATCCTGATTCATTGTTGTGGTCATCAG
The DNA here is from genome assembly GCA_947177525.1 of uncultured Bacteroidales bacterium. GTDB lineage: Bacteria > Bacteroidota > Bacteroidia > Bacteroidales > UBA932 > Cryptobacteroides. Next base: position 37,353 of record CAMWUW010000013.1, read on the forward strand.
GAAGTAGCAAAGCAAGAGGAACGCAATGTCCGCCGTTGAACTTGAATTGATTTCTGGTGTCTTTTTACCCATGGTGTCCAGTTATTTGCGTGTTGCGGTGATGATGCCTCCAATCACGATTGAAAGTATTGCGCCTCCGCAGCAGAGATAAGTGAGATTCAGAATAGTATCTGTAAGCTTGAGTGTCGCGTCTGACACTGGCTCGCCGAGATATCCGACGGCTGGAGTGCCTGGGGCAAGCATGTAGGCAACGCCTACAATTGCAAGGATGGCTACAATGCCGATGCCGAGCTTAAGAAGATTCTTAGGGTCGTTTATCGTATTGATGACAACCACGCCGAGAAGAACGGCGATGATAGCCACGGCCACCATTGCATACGCCCAGTAGAGTACATAGTCAACCGGTGCATCGTTGTTGGCTGTGAAGCCAACGATGAAGCCATAGACTCCTATCGCTGCGCCGAGGATGAGCAGTACCCATGATATCCATTTGATAACTTTAGCGTACATTGTGTTCAAATTATTTCTTTTCCTGATATTTAACCAAAACGTCTATGAGAGAGATTGAAGCGTCCTCCATTTCGATGGTGAGGGAGTCAATCTGTGAAAGGATGTAGTTGTAGAAAAGCTGAAGGATAACGGCTACGATCAAACCGCCGACGGTTGTGATCAAAGCGACCTTCATACCTCCTGCAACGACGTTTGGAGACATATCACCTGCAACCTGGATGGCGTCGAATGCCTGGATCATACCGATTACTGTTCCCAAGAATCCGAGTGACGGTGCGATAGCGATGAAGAGGGAAATCCATGAAAGACCGTTCTCCATCTGGCTCATCTGTACTGAACCGTATGAAACCACTGTCTTCTCAACAGTCTCGATGCCCTGGTCCATGCGGAGAAGTCCCTGGTAGAAGATGCTTGCCACAGGTCCGCGTGTGTTGCGGCATACTTCCTTAGCTGCCTCAACGCCGCCCTCCTGAAGAGCCTTCTCAACCTTTCCGAGAAGTTTCTTGGTGTTGGTCTTTGAAAGTGAAAGATAAAGTATACGCTCGATAGAGAGTGCAAGACCGAGGATAAGACAGATGATTACGAGGGCCATGAAGCCTGCACCACCTTCGATGAACTTGGTCTTGAGGGCCTGATGCAAAGGAACTTCCTCAGGTCCGTCGAGTGTCTCAGTAGCCTCAGTTACCACTTCAGTAGCTGCGGTTCCGTCAGCAGTCTGCTCGTCCTGAGCTGGTGCATTC
>CAMWUW010000014.1 GCA_947177525.1 uncultured Bacteroidales bacterium
CCTCAGAAGATCCTGACAGCTGGTGGTGCAGGTACCCTGAACTTCCTTTCAGCACGAAGGGGATGAACCGGGCTGCGGCGAGAAGTGCGGCATACCAGAAACTGATTAGGGATTATCTTAGGTGCGCGGCAGCGGTGGATGACAACATCGGGAAATTGCTGGATGCCCTTGATGAAATGGGAATAGCTGACAATACGGTTGTAATATACGTGGCGGACCAGGGATATTTTCTCGGGGAGCATGGATTCTATGATAAGCGCATGTTCTACGAAGAGTCAGCCAGAATGCCTTTTGTCATAAGGTATCCGAAGGAACTGCCCCGCGGGACAAGAAACAGTGATCTGATACTGAATGTGGATTTTGCGGCCACGCTTGCTGACTTTGCCGGAGTACCTGCCCCGGAAGGGAGCCAGGGACGCAGTTTCAGGGATAACCTTAAGGGCAATTCTCCCGTAGACTGGAGGCAGAGCATATATTACAGATATTGGACCCAGCATGATATCCGGCCTGCCCATATAGGGGTGAGGACTGACAGATATAAATTGATTTTCCTTTACGGGGACAGGCTTGGAATGACCGGGTCTGATGACTTTGTTTCCGAACCGTCATGGGAATTTTATGATCTTCAGGAAGATCCTCATGAAAACCATAATGCCTACGGAGAGCGCAGGTATGCAGATGTCATCAAGAAAATGAAAAAGGAGATGATGAGATTGCGCGAGGAAGTGGGGGATACCGATCCGCAATCTGAAAGAATGGCTGAGATACTCCGTGCCGCCGGTCTGGACACAATGAGGCATTAATAAAAATGTGCTCTTTTTGTGCTGAAATATAGTATTTTACATAGTCCTAAAGCGAATATGTGAATATTTTTGCTTGCATTTTGATGTTTTATGCGTGATTTTGGGGTGTTGTTGTGATAAAATGTAAGCAAAGGTGTGTGAAAATCGGTTTTTTATAAGTTGATAGCTTATTAAGTTGTTGATTTTCTGTATGTTATGTGTCTATATGACTATTTTGTTTTTATAGTTTATTTTATCGAAATTTGCGGCCGTTTTTTGTAAAATGGCTTAAATGAAGAGATTTGAAAAATTAATTGCCAGCCTTTTGGTCTGCCTTCTCGGGGGGGGCATCTCATTTGCCCAGCCATCCGTTAAGGTCAGCGGTGTGGTTACTTCAGCAGAGGACAATATGCCTTTGATTGGAGTAACTGTGATTGCAGGTCCTGGCATCGGAGTCTCCACATCTGTTGACGGAGACTACAGTATCGAAGTTGCGCCTGGCACTAAGCTGGTCTTCTCATCCATAGGTTTCCTTGATGAGGAGTTTATAGTTGCCCCCGGCGAGTCTGAAATCAGGCATGACGTCGTAATGCAGACCGAGAGCACACGTCTGGATGATGTGGTGGTCATAGCTTATGGCGTCAGAAAAAAGGGAACCATAACCGGTTCTGTGGCGACAGTCAAGTCACAGGCCATCGAAAGCACCCCTACGGCAGCCTTTGACCAGGCTTTGCAGGGACAGGTGCCGGGCCTTATGGTACTGTCTAATTCCGGTGAGCCGAGTGCAGCCGCCACAATGACAATCCGCGGAACCAACTCCATCAATTCCGGTACCTCTCCGCTCTATGTCCTTGACGGAGTGGCTATTTCAGCCGCTGATTTCAATTCCATAAACCCGTCCGACATAGAAAGTCTGACTGTCTTGCGTGATGCTTCTTCCACATCAATATATGGAGCACGTGCGGCCAACGGAGTAATCGTAATCACTACAAAAAGAGGACGCCAGAGCGACAGGCCTTTTATCAATTATCGTATGCAGCTCGGATTTTCTGACCTTGCATACGGAAATTGGGACCTTATGAATACTGCAGAGCGCATTCAGTACGAGAAGGAAGTCGGACTGACAGACGGAAAGGACTACAACGTCCTGTCAATGACAGATGTGAACTGGCTTGACGCTGTCTATGACAACGCGGCCCTTCTGCAGAGCTATGAACTTTCTGTTTCTGGAGCATCGGAAAAGACAAATTATTATTTCTCAGGAGGATACTACGATCAGGAGGGTGTTGCTCCGGGTTCAGGTTTCAAGCGTTACTCAATGCGTTTCAATGTTGAGCAGCAGATGGCGAAATGGCTGAAGATGGGAACCAACACCATGTTGAACTATCAGGGGATAGAACAGGCGGATGAAGGTGCATACGCCCTCGTTACCCCTATATCTGCGGCGCGTTTCATGCTTCCTTACTGGAATCCTTACAGAAAAGACGGCTCGCTTGCCTCCATCAACGACGGTTCATGGAAGGGACAGGGCCAGAATCCTCTTGAGTGGCTTGAAAACAATCCGCGCCGATATAAGAAATATAAGGTGATGTCTACCATATTTGCAGAGGCGACACCTGTAAAGGGGCTGTCCATACGTTCGCAATTTGCTGTAGACTATTCGCATGCAACAGGATTCTCCAAGTCCAATCCGAGCTATGCGCCAAACCAGGAAGACGGAAAGGCCTCAAGAAACTCATCGGAAGGCCTGTCGCTCAATATAACCAACACAATAGGCTATCAGTTCGATGTCCGTGACATCCATTCCTTCAATTTCCTTGTCGGACAGGAAGGGGTGACGTATCGCTATGAAAGCTTCGGTGTCACCACTGCCGGGCAGAACAATGACTTCCTGACGGACATATCCACCGGTACCAGGGCCACATCATGGAGCAGCGTTTCTTCTGCGGATTATTCCCTTCTTTCGTTCTTTGCGCGTGGAGAGTATAATTATGATTCACGCTATTATGTGGAATTGTCTGCACGTGCTGACGGCTCATCCCGTTTCGGTGCACGTGGACGTTATGCCGGATTCTGGTCAGCCGGACTTATGTGGAACATGAGGAACGAAAGATTCATGCAGAATGCGGCTTCGTGGCTTACAAATGCCCAGATTGCATTCAGCACCGGTACGTCAGGAAACTCGTCAATTCCAAACTATGAGCACCTCGCGCTTGTCGGCGGAGGTATGGACTATGTCGGGAATGCCGGTGTAGTTCCTATACAGCCGGGAAATGAGAATCTCGGATGGGAATCTACATGGACAACCAACCTCGGTCTGCATTTCGGATTCTGGAACAGGCTCAATGTGGACCTTGAACTTTATGACAAGGAGACATCCGACATGCTCATGGAGGTTCCTCTCTCGTATGCTACGTCCAACGGATACGGATACAAGTGGGACAATGTGGGCAAGATGAGGAATGTCGGAGCTGAAATAAGCGTGAGTGCCACTGCTGTGGCATATCGTGACTTTATATGGACTGTCAATGCCAATGTCGGATACAACAAAAATAAAATAACGGAGCTTTACAATGGAGTGACAGAGTACGAGCCGGCAAATACAAGCACTAAGCTTGTTGTCGGCCAGTCTCTCGGCCAGTTCTATATGAACCGTTTTTATGGTGTGAATCCGGCAAACGGTGATGCCCTGTGGCTTACCAAGGACGGTGAGATTACCACTGAGCTGCGCGACTCCGACAAAGTCCTCATGGGAAAAAGCTCGATTGCCCCATGGCAGGGTGGTTTCGGCACTTCGCTTTCATGGAAGGGAATCTCCCTTTCGGCACAGTTCAGCTGGGTTGCAGGAAGATACATGATAAACAATGACCGTTATTTCGATGAGTCAAACGGACGTTTCATGTCATACAACCAGTCACGCCGCCTTCTTGACAGGTGGAAAGAGCCGGGCGACATTACGGATATCCCGCGCCACGGAATATATACGGAGTTTGATTCACGTCTTCTGGAAGATGCGTCATTCCTCCGTCTCAAGAACTTGACACTGAGCTATTCACTCCCTTCTGAGCTTCTCAGGAAATCAGTAGTGTTCAGAGGACTGAGGATATATGCCCAGGGACAGAACCTGTTTACAGTGACAGGATTCTCCGGACTTGATCCGGAAGGTTCATCCAATGTTTACCAGGCGGCGTACCCTATGTCACGCCAGTTTACCTTCGGTTTGGACCTAACATTCTAAAATCGTGAATATGAAAGCATTAAAAAATATAATACATACAACTGTCATTGCGCTCATTGTGATGGTGAGTGCGCCTTCATGCCTTGAAAAGTATCCAGGTGACGCCATTCTTGAAAAGGACGCGATGCTTACATTGTCCGATGCCGAGCAGTCATTGATCGGAATATATGCATCTTTCAAGTCAGCAGCTCTCTACAGCGGCTATCTTACATATCTTCCGGATATACAGGCAGACCTTGCATACGCTGTTGAAGGTTTTTCAAATGTGCACGGTGACATCTGGCAGTGGAACATACGCACGACAAACGAAGATGTTGAAAATGTATATGCCGCCCTGTATTCGATAATCGGAGAGTGCAACTTCTTTCTGGAGAAAGTCGGAAATCTGCGTGCATCGCTTGTCAATGACTCTCAGATTGAGGCTCTTGACAGCTGGACCGGAGAAGTCTACTGCGCCAGGGCATTGGCATATTCGGAACTTATAAAGTGTTTCTGCAAGGCCTATCCTCTGACAGGGGAGGCTTCTTCCCCGGATTCAAAAGGAGATGATGCACAGGCGGCCCTGGAGCTTGGAGTTGTGCTCCGTGACTCTTATTCAAAGGAAGAGATTGCCGTGCGCTCGAACCTCAGGGATTCATGGAATTTTGTCCTGAGTGACCTTGAGAAGGCTGAGACCATGATAGATGAAGAGGAGGATTCCTACAATGCAATATGGCTCACAAGAGCCGCTGCCCATGCAATCCATGCCAGGGTAGCGCTGTATATGGGCAACTGGGATGATGCCGTAAAATACTCCACTATGGTAATTGACAACCAGAATGCATCTTTCAGGCTGGCAAACGCCAATACGACATATACGACTGATGCCAACGGAAAGGCAATCAGCTATTACAAATATATGTGGGACTATGACTCGTCATTTGAGATAATCTGGAAAATAGGCTTTACCACGACTTCCTACGGCGGAGCTCTCGGACGTATTTTCCTGAACTTCACGAATGACTATACATATTTCTATCCGGACTATGTACCGGCCAAGTGGGCTTTGAATCTGTATGACAACGGCGATTTGCGTGCTTCTTCGTTCTTCGCCTCTAAGACCACCGGATATGCGCACAGGCTTTCTTGGCCATTGCTTGTAAAGTATTACGGCAATGCCAGTTTCATTTCCAATGCAAGGATTTTCCATGTGAATATGCCTAAGGTCCTGCGTCTTTCGGAGCAGTATCTCATCCGTGCCGAGGCATATTGCCATCAGAAGAAATGGGGCGCTGCACAGAATGACCTGGAGACCATGCGCAAGGCACGCTACAGTGCAGGTGGAAATATCTCCCTGAGTGAGAAGACCTGGCTTGACCAGATTTCCGATGAACGTGTGCGTGAGCTGTACATGGAAGGCTTCCGTCTTAATGACCTTAAGCGTTGGGGCCGTGGCTTTGAGCGCAGTGCCCAGACAAATTCCCTCAAGCAGGGCAGCACGCTTAAGATTGAGGCTGGAGACTACAGGTTTGTATGGCCTATACCGAATCATGAAATAGAGTCTCCGGGAACTGAGCTCGTGCAGAATCCGGGTTATGAAGGACTATAATATTTAGACAATATGGGACAAAGATATACTGAACTTTTTGTGTCGGCCGCAATCTTTATGGCGGCAATGTTTGCCTCAGGATGCCAGGACAGGGACATGACCCTGGCTACTTCCGGAGCTGAATATGTTATGTTTGCAGACACGATGGCCATATATCCTGTAATTGAGAATGAGACATTCAGCGTTCCTGTGGTCTCTACAGTTGCAAAGAATTATGACCGTACTTTTGCCGTGGAGGTGATTGACCGCGGCAGCAATGCCATTGAGAACTATCATTATCGGCTTAAGTCCAATACAATTGTGATTCCTGCAGGAGAAGTGCGCACTGATGTTGAGATTGAAGGAATATACAATAATATAGATGCGCTTGATTCATTGGGATTTACGCTCAGGCTTGTAATTCCTTCGGAACTGGAGATGCCTGCCGGCGGTGCAGATGAAGGCTATGGTGTGGAGACAAAGTGCGTGCTTATGAAGATCTGTCCTTTCAATCTGGAAAACTTCTGCGGATATTGCCTGCTTACCTCTACATATCTTCTCAACTATTCACTTAACGGTTCATACCAGAGGCTTATATGGACGGAGCCGCATAAGACTCTGGAGAATACCATTGTTTGTCACGACTGGCTTTATGACGGCTATGACATCAATCTTACATTGGATCCGGAGGACCCGATGTCACCGGAAGTTACGGTTGAGAAAGACCAGGTGATGTCTGACGAGTGGACAGCATTCGGCATAATCAGGGGAGACAACAAGATACGTGTTGAAAGCAGTACGGCATACCCGTCGTTTTTCTACGGTTGCCAGGACTATCTGACTGTCTCTTTCCGTGCGTATGTGACGACTCTTGGAGGAGAGTTCGGCACTGTGGGGCATTTCCTTAACATAATGGAGTGGATAAGCCGGGAAGAAGCAGAAAGGTTAATGCGGGAAGAGGGGATGACTATGGCTACAAAGCCTTCCGGACAGGGCCTTGAATAGGCTGTCCAAAAATTTACTTACTCTTTTTATTAATTATAGTCATTAAATTACGGACTTATGAAGACAAATTTTTGGAAAATGGCACCGGCTCTTCTTATAGGGCTCGCCATGTCTGTGGCTTCCTGTGAGAAGCCGGCCCCCGCTGAGGAAGTGCTTCCGATCTTCCCTGAACAGGTCAACAAAACTGTTGAACCCGGTGAATCATGGGCTCTGACCATCAAACCCAATCTTCCTTGGGAGGTTTCCATTTCAGGTGACACTCAGTTTTTCCGCATGATTTCGGGAGGGGAGCCTCTTCCTGTGGTCAGCGGCCAGGCAGGAGAACACACTCTCAGTGTCGAGGCCATTGTGGATGAAACTGATTTCGAGCAGCGTCAGTGCACGCTTACTATGAAAATGGCCGGCAAGGAGCAGGTCATAGCTGTGGTTACCCGTAACGGCCGCGACAGGATTTTCAATATTTATCCTGTAAAGATAGGCAGTGACGGATTTGAATATGCAGACGGCGGCTATGCTTATGAGACTGAGCCGTCAAGTGAATTCAGCTTGTATTTCGACGGCAATATTCTCCAGACCTATATGAAGGTCGAGGCTAATTTCGACTGGGCATTGAAGGATACTCCGGAGTGGGCTGAGGCCATTGAGATTCCGGGAAGGTACGCTACTTCCGGAAAAGCCAACGAGCCGGTGGCAGTCTGCCTGCGCGGTGTAAATCCAAAGTATCCTATTGACGGCGACACAGGAAATCTGGTGTTTGTGGTGAATGACAATACTGACAATCCTATGGAGGTCGGTGGCGAAATCACTCTTTCCATTGAGGCTGTGAAGGATATCTTCACTGTAACGGCACCTGGTGCAGTCCGCTTCAATGCTGCAGGAGACTATTATAATGAGATGTACGGCGACTGGCAGAAAGGCATGCCTGCAAAAGGAAGCTCAATCGGTATTGACGGTGTGCAGGTGTTTGCCGTGGAGAAGCAGTACGGAGTATATACAGTCGTAGGCTCGTCCAAGAGATATGCTTCAATCAGCGGCTGGGTGAATGTAGCAATCGCTGCAGAGGATGATGCAGATGTCCTGAAGAGCTGGGACTATACTCTCCGCGTGGCTGAGAATGAAGGTGCGGCACGAAGTGCGGAGATACTTGTGGTTCCGGGCACTGTTTCTGTCTCAGATCCTGATTATGACCTCTTCAGTCCGGACGGAACTGAGATTGCAGAGGGCTTCAGCAAATATGTATGCTCTGTGCTGAACCAGGACGGAATCGGCGGAGGAAACCTTGACGGAGGACTGGTGTCTGCCGACGCGGACAAGCTTGCTTCCAAGGGAGCAATGCTTGAAAAACTTGATCTTTCCGTGAATGAGATGGAGTTTCTTGATGAGACTTTCAAGGTTGGACTTGATAATTATTACCAGTTGACTGTTACCAAGCCGAGCGGCATATATGAATTCAAGTACGGAAAGGAATTGTGGGGAGCTGAGCCGTACATTCTGAACAACTCTTACATGCCGGTGGTTGACGAGTCTGCTTTCGGAACATGGGTAGGCGAGATGTCGGAGACGACTATTGAGCTGAAGTTCACGGATGACGATGCCTTCATGATGAAATTCCTGCTTCTTCAGACCGGCAATGCCAATTATGAAATGGAGGGCTTTGCCGTAATTCTGGTCATGTATGACACTGAAGCTGTGATCGGCGGAGGAAATTCAAGTGCACTTGCCTTCAAATACGCTTCATGGGGAGGCGGAGCCGGATGCGGTCTCCGCAAGATGAGCGAGGCTGAAGACGGTGAGTCTGAGTATTACTGGGCTTGCAAGGAGAATCTCTACAATTCAGATGAAATCTATGAATTGACTTATGGCCCGAATTGCTCTATGCCTAATCTTGAGTCAACAATCGAATTTACAGGATTCTATAATCTTGTTGAAAGTGATGCCTCATGGCTTGCGGCTGAAGGCGATGCGTCTGATCTTTTCATAGACATGGGAAGTGCCGGTGAAGCAAGGCAGGGAGCACTGATTTTTACAAATGCTGGAATGCCTGTGCTTGCAATTGTCTGCAAATACGACCCTAACTTTTAATTGAATCAATTTCCCCGCTCATTCGCGGGCGGGGAAATTTTATTGAACTGACTGTAATTGATAAAAATAAAGAGACGTTTTTGATATGAAGATTTTCAGATTTGCCGTAATGCTTGTGACTGCTTTTGCTGCGGTATGCGCCGTGGACGGCTGTTCCGTAGAGGAGATGCAGGACACCGGCGATTATGGTTATGTGCAGTTCAAACTGTACAAGGAGGCCTCATATATTCCGGCTTCGAAAGCGGCTGACATAGACTATCTTGCCGATGTTACAAAGGCCAGGATCACTATGAGGTATCAGGGAACGACCCTCAATCAGACTCTTGTATTCTCTGCAGCTGACAAGGATGCCGCGGAATTCGGAATCCGCAGCGAGAAGCTTCAGCTTCTTGCCGGAGAATATGAAGTGCTTTCTTTTACTGTATATGACAAGAGTGACAATGAAGGTCCCACTGTGTCGGATATAGCTGTTCCTGACTTTACCGTTACTGCAGGAGGAATGACGGTGCATGACCTGACCGTGGGGACATCAGTCGTGCCTTCACGCGGAAATGTCCGCTTCACCATAGTAAAGGATATGTCAGGACTTGACAATGTGAAGACAAGGTCCCTTGACAACCATACAATGTCCGAAGCCAAGTACATGACAGTACGTGTCGAGAGGACATCCAATAATGTGCAGACTGAATTTTCAATGATTCCGGTCAAGTTCTCCGTACATTTCAATGACGATGAGGACGATTCCAATATCTATCCGGACGGTTATGGGTCTGACAAGAATTTCGGATATCAGACATCCTCACTTAAGGCTGACTCGCTGCTGTTCCTTACGGCAGGTGAATACAGGGTCAGGTCATTCACACTTATAGACACTTATAAGACAGGATTCGAGACAAGAAGCTTTGACCGTTCATCTGCTCCTGTGTTTGAGGTTGCTGACAACCGTACCAAGGAGGTCAGAGTGCCTGTAGAGCTGAGCATGGATGCACAGTATCTCCAGGACTACTATGCACTTTATGAAATCTGGCAATCACTCGGTGGACCTGAATGGTATTACCGCGGAGAAAGTTTTCCAATCGGGGCAAACTGGGATTTCAACAAGGATCCTGACCTTTGGGGCAACCAGCCGGGCGTGCGCCTGCACAGCAATGGACGCGTAGCTTCTCTTGACCTTTCCAATTTCGGAATCAAAGGAGACCTGTCGCCGGCAATAGGCCAGCTTACAGAGCTTATGCAGTTGTTTCTGAGTACGAATAATGACAAGAACAACTTTGATCTCAATGATCCCGGTGCTTCTTCACGCAACCGCATGGAGCGGCATAAGAAATATATGTCGGAGAATTATCCTCTGACGCAGCTGTCTGAGCCTATTGCATTCGGATTTGCTGAAAAGAAGGAATCAATACCTGAAATAGCGCTGCATGAAAAGGGCTTTACCGAAAGACAGATATATGCCATGGAACGTGAGAGGGGCATACGTCCGATGGACACCAACCCTGGAGTCATGACCAGCGGACTGACTTCAATTCCTGATGAAATATGCAATCTGACAAAACTTGAGTATCTGTTTATGTCCAATTGCAAGGTAAAAACTCTCCCGGACGCAGAGTCCATGTCAAGAATGACTGCACTGACTGACCTGGAGATGTATAACTGCCCTGAACTTGATATGACTGACGGCGCGATTGCTTCGTTTGCAGCTTTGCCGTCCCTGATTTCCCTGAATCTCGGAAAGAATGGCCACTGGACACCAGAGCAGTGCGATAAGCTTATGGAAAGCCTGGCACATGGACCGAGTGCGGACAAACTGCAGATCATCTACTTCAACAACAACAGGCTTAATATCATAAGGAACAGGGACTTCAGCTGTTTCAAGAAGCTCGGTCTGCTTAATCTTGTGGAAAATGAGATTGAGACCGTTGAAAGATTCGGGAAAGACATTGCCATTGTCCAGCTGTACCTTGACAATAACAAGATTAAGGAACTGCCTGACAATGAGGGGGATGAAATATTCTGTAACATGGATGACATGGAGACTTTCTCCGTAACTCATAATCAGCTGGAGGCATTCCCGGATATATTCAATGCAAAGAGCGTATTCACAATCGGGTCTGTTGACTTGTCATACAATAATATCTCAAGAGTTTCCCGCGGAGATGATTTCAACGGAATACATGTGAAGACTCTGAGCCTCGCAAGCAATAAGTTTACTGAATATCCGCTCGAATTCACACATAGCAATTCAATTGTCTCCGTATATAATTTCCGCGGAAACGGCATGAAAAAGATTGACAAGGATGCTTTTGACTATGCAAAGCCGAACCGTGACAAACTCACATATACCCAGACGTTTGACTTTTCCTACAACAGGCTGGACGACCTGCCTGCTACTTTCGGGGATTCGGCCTTCCCTTACCTTTACAGCATTGACTTGTCATACAATGCATTCAAGGCCTTCCCGTTTGAGCCGCTCAACTATACCAACCTTACTGCATTTGCGATAAGAGGGCAGAGGGATGACAACGGCAAGCGCATTCTCAAGCAGTGGCCACAGGGACTGTACAACCACAGAGGTCTCCGTGGATTCTACATCGGGTCAAATGCATACGAAAGAATTGATGACACGATTTCCACGCTGATCTATTATTTCGACATAAGCGATAACCCGGATCTTGAGTTTGATGCATCCGGAATCTGCCTTGCCTGGCGTGCCGGTGCGTACCGTCTCATATACGACAAGTCGCAGAACATCCTCAATTGTCCTGAAATGCTTAATTAATAAACGGTGACGGATATGAGAACATATAGAATAGTATTTTTATGTATGGCGGCTGCCCTGATTGCATCAGCATGCAATAATATGCAGCCTGAGATACCTTTTGAGACCGGTGACAGCGAGCTTATGTTCGGTGCCGTGGGAGGAAGGCAGAGTGTCAAGGTGTCTGCTGACGGTGAATGGGTAGCCTCATCCGGAGAGCCTTGGATAACCATCTCTCCTGCAAACGGACGTGGCAGCGGATCGTGCAGCGTGATTGTTGATTCTTCCCTTGTCCTGACAGAAAGGTCCGGAAGGGTGAATATAAGGAAGATTGACAACGATGAGGTTGTGAGCATTGATGTAAGGCAGGAAGGCTTTGAGTATTCCATTGCCGTTGACAAGGAAAAGGTTTCTGTACCTGAATATGATGCTCTTGACAACAGGTATTTTGATGTTAAGGTAAAGTCCAATATTCCTTTCGATGTCAAAATTCCGGACAATGTTTCGTGGCTTGCCCTTGACAAGTCCAATCAGGAACTCGAGCTTGACCGTGGAGTACGTCCGCGCGATGTCAGGGTGCGTTTCAGATGGACTGTCAGCTCTCTTCCCGAGGAGCGTACAGCTGAGATACAGTTCTTGCCGAAAGATCAGTCTGCTGTTCTTTCGAGGCATGACTTCCTTACTGTAGTCCAGGGGGCTGCTGAGGAAATCACTCAGGACCGTCGCGGTGACTCGCTTGCTGTGCTCGGTATAAGCCGTTCTCTTGGCCTGTGGGTTGAGTTTGACTCGTCGCTGCCTATGAACAGATGGACAGGCATAGTGCTGTGGAATGCTGACAATATTGATTATATAAGGGAGTTCGTTGCGGCGGACAGAGAGCATCTTCTTGAGGACCAGAAGAATCTGAAACAGGGAAATCCGCTTAGGGATCTGAATGAGACTGAATATCTTGAGGCCGTGGCACAGTCGTATGTGGGACGTGTGCGTTCTGCCTCTTTCATGATGTTCACCACCCGTGAGGAATTGCCTGTGGAAGTACAGTATCTGAGGGCGGCCGAGTCTCTGAAAATTTTATCAAATGCCAACGCTTACTTGAGGAATTTGACAACAGGCAAGGCACTGAACAATCTTACGCAGCTCAGGCGTCTTACAGTCGGGGCATACGGACTGACAGAACTTGACGGCGGGATTACGGCCTTGAAAAACTTGGAGTATGTTGATTTTGCAAGCAATAATTTCCAGACATTCCCGAATGTGCTTACACCTGACAATTTCCCGAATCTTCATGCGATAGTCTTCAACGCGAATCAGCGCAGGCTTGTATATGACTTGTCCAATACGTCTGCTTCCGATCTCGGAGGATTCATTGACAATACCGGCACGGAAACGGATAATATCAATGTGTTCTGGAAAAGGTTCCTGACATGGGAGAAACTTGATACCCTCATATTGTCTGTGAATTATCTCCAGGGAAAGATTCCTGATGACGAGGCGGTGAGGAAGCTTGGCATACCTGATTATACTATGGCGGACAGGGGAGACTCCCTTACCGTGGATTTCATCAATCTCGGCCTGCCGCGTGTAATGCCTAAAATGAAGAGGTTTGCAATCAATTACAACAGGATTTACGGTGAGCTTCCGATGTGGATTCTGTATCATCCTAACCTGGACTATTGGATGCCGGAAACATTCATCTATTCCCAGGAGGGAACAGACAGGAGCGGCAACAGGGCTGAGTTCACAAATACGCCTATAAGCCCGAGCAACTACAGCAATGTTCCGGGCAATAAGGGAAGCTATTATGATATTCATCCATATAAGCTTGAAAAGTTACAGAAATAGCAATTGAGTGAAGCAATGAAAAAATATCTATATATCTTTTGTGCAGCCTTGTCACTTTCTGCAGTGTCCTGCGGTATAGATGAGGCTGTAGGAGGGGCAGAAAACGGAGACCTCCAGGCTGGACTGACGCCTGAGGATGTTGTCGCCGGTGAACTTCTTGTTAAATTCGACCCTCAGGTAAGCAGTATACTGGACCGTATACTTCCGATGACAAAGAGCGGTGAGGCTTCTTCACGCTCAGGGATAGTCAGTGTCGATGAGGTGCTTGATCTTGTCGGTACGTATCAGATAGAGCGTGTATTTCCTTGTGATTCAAGGACAGAAGCCAGTACCCGTGAGGCCGGACTGCATTTGTGGTATGTCGTGCGTTTCGGTGAGGAATACACCCTTGATGAGGTCGCACGCAGGCTTTCCTCCCTTGGTGAGGTGCAGCATGTTGAGCTGAACAGGACAATAAAGAGGGCATATAGCGGAAAAGCCGTTCCGTTTGTTCCCGGTACGATTATGACCAGAGCCGGTGCCGGACAGTTTGACGACCCGTATCTTGCATATCAGTGGAATATGGTCAACAATGGAGGCATGTTTACGGTAAATGACGCCGGAGAAACAGTCAACAAGTCTGTGGCCGGAGCTGATGTCCAGGTCGAGAAGGCATGGGAGAAATGCACGGGTGACCCGTCAATAATTGTCGCGGTGCTGGATGAAGGCGTTGACTTTACTCATCCGGACCTGCTGCCGAACATGTGGACCAATCCTGGCGAGCCTGTATATGGCGGCACCGAAGATTTGGACGGAAACGGCTATCCAGGTGACAGGCACGGCTTTAACTTTGTCAGAAACACAGGACTGATTACTACAAACGATGTATATGATTCAGGACATGGTTCTCATGTGGCAGGTGTAATCGCTGCCCAGAACAACAATGGAATCGGAATGTCCTCCATCGCCGGAGGTACTCCAGACAGTCCCGGCGTAAAAATCATGAGCTGCCAGATATTCTCCGGAAATCTTGAGAGTTCTGCATTGGCCCAGGTCAGGGCGGTCAAATATGCCGCAGACAACGGGGCGGTAATCCTCCAGTGCAGCTGGGGCTATATCTCTGGTGCAGCCAACGGCTATATATATGGCCAGGGCTATTCTGATGACGAAATGTGGATGACTTACAGCCCTGTAGAGAAGGTAACGTTTGACTATTTTCTGCATAATGCCGGTTCTCCGAACGGTGTCATCGACGGTGGAATCGCGATTTTTGCGGCAGGAAACGAAAGCGCTCCAATGGCATGTTATCCAGGCAAATACGAAGATTATGTCTCAGTGGCCTCTACGGCTGCTGACTGGACTCCGGCTACATACACCAATTATGGCCCCGGTACGACAATCTGTGCTCCGGGAGGAGACCAGGACTATTACTGGGATTTTACGGATGCAGCTGCAGGCTATAAGCGCGGAGAGCGCGGATGTGTCCTTTCGACTGTTCCGCAGCATGTCTCAGCAAACGGTTTCGGGTATATGGAGGGCACCTCGATGGCCTGTCCTCATGTGTCAGGTGTCGTTGCACTCGGACTTTCATACGCGGCGCAGCTCCGCAAGCATTTTACGGCAGACCAGTTCAAGGAACTTCTGTATGCAAGCGTGACTCCGGCTGCTGATATCGAGAAAACCTGGCCTTCGCTGAAGAAGTATAAATATTTCTCCACTGACATAGAAAATGTACCGGCATCATTGACTCTGTCTTATTATAAAGGCAAGATGGGTGTAGGCCAGGTCAATGCCTCAAAGCTTCTTGATGCTGTGGAAGGTGCCGGCACGTCCATGACTTTCCCTAATGTCTACGTAGCTGCCGGTTCAAGCGTTGTACTTGTGCCTGCCATGTATTTCCCTGCCGGAGCCTCTGACTTCAAGGTTACGGTACAGGATGCTTCTGTCGCTGAGTGCACTTATGATGCAGTCTCCGGAAAAATGACATTCAAGGGACTTAAGGACGGCATGACCAGGGCTTCTGTCTCAGCCGGAGGAACAGTCCAGGAATTTGTGATAACTGTAAGGTCATCTGCAGGTGACCACGGCTGGCTGTAGGGATATGGTGAAATCAAGGGAACTTCTGTATGCTCTTCTGCTTTTTCTCCTGCCGGCTGCGGCGGGAGCGCAGATCCGTACTGTGCCCAAGGAAGTGCTTGACAGCATAGCCAATCCGCCTGAGGCGGACTGCAGTTCCCTGATGGAATTTGACACAAAGCGTATCGTCACAGGAGAAATAGGTGAGGATGAGGTCCCTGTCTATTGTTTCAGTTTTGTAAACAAGGGCGGCAGGCCTTTGGAAATCAGGCATATCACTACGTCTTGCGGCTGTGCCGTGGCAAAGTGTACTGCGCCTGTCGTAAGCCCGGGGGACAGCGGAAAGATATCCGTTACCTACTACCCGAAAGGACATCCGGGAAAGTTCGAGAGGAGGATATTTGTCTATACGGACCTGTCTGACAAGAGGCCTACGGCGGTTCTTTCTCTCAGCGTGAATGTCCGTCAGGGGGCAGACAGGAGCTATTGGTTTCCGCACCGGATGGGAAGCATAAGCATGAAGGTGAAAGAGTTTACTTTCAGAAGCGACATGAAGGATGTCGTCTGCCTGGATTTCCTGAACTCCGGAGATGTGCCTGTCACTCCAGGGATTGCGGAAGAGTTTCTGCCTGACTATATCAGGGCCTGGTGTGAGACTCCTGGTGTGGAGCCGGGGAAGGAAGGCGAGATATGCATTTCGTTCGACCCGGACAGGTTTGCAGGGAGCCGGGCTGCCGGAGCGGGGACAGACGGTCCTGTGCGCGTGCCGCTTATTCTTGAAGGGCTGGGTGTGTCGCCGGGGGCGTCGACGATAATGCTGTATGTTGATTGAGCCTTTGGAAATTGAATTTTATTTATGTTGCCTTATTGGCACGGAAGAATGAATATATGATGAATATGAAGAACATATTTAAGACTGCGCTTTTGGCAGTTGCCTTTTTTGCCTTTGTCTCCTGCAGTGAGAAGGAGAATGAAGCTGTTGTTGAGTATTTGGACGTGACTGCCAATAATCTGGCGGGGGACTGGAGACTTGAGACATGGAATGACGGTCTTGTCCCGGAAGACGGTGTGTCTGTCTATATAAGGTTTATCCGCAAGAACTCCAGATATGAAATGTATTCCAATGTCGGTTCAATGGAGTTCGTGAGGCAGACCGGTGATTTTGTCGTTCTCACCGATGATGTGGCCGGCTATATCATAAGAGGAAACTATGACAATACTCTGAATGAGGAGTGGAACCACAGGTATATTGTGCGTCTGACTGCAGACAGGATGGTGTGGACTGCATTGGATGACCCGGCCGATGTCTGTGTCTATGTGAGGTGCAGCATACCGGATGAGGTAGTTTCCGCTTTCCCTCCTGTGGAGTAGCAGGAATCGTGACTTTGCTGAATGGCCGAAATGTCAAATTGACATGCTCGGCCATTTTTTTACTCTGCATCTGTGATTTGTAATTTCTGAATGCAATTCATATATTTGCCGAATGGCCAGATTGATTCTAATGACAGATTTCTCGGAAGCCTACGCGAGAGGGCTTCTGCTCGGCATTGTGCGATATACCCACGAAATAGGCGAGGCATGGAGTATATGCAGACTGCCGCTGGCTATACGTGCACAGTATGGAATTCAGGCCGTGGTTGATTATGCGCTTCGGACACAGACGGATGTGGTTATCGGACAGTTTGAGAAGAGCGATGATGTGAGTCTGTTTGCCAAGAATGGAATCATAGCCCTTGCCCAGGATTTCAAAGTTAGGTTTACGGAAATCGCGAACATCACAGGACAGAACTTTGAGGCAGGGGTGATGGGCGCAAAATATCTCATTAACAAAGGATTCCGGAATTTTGCATATTACGGTATACAGAATATAGTCTGGTCTGACGAGAGGTATATCGGTTTCCGGGACACAGTGAAGAAGGCTGACCCTGAATATACATTTTCGGAGCTGCTTGCACTTCAGCCCGACACCTGGAACTACGATTACGATAAAATTGCAGAATGGCTGCTTTCCCTTCCTAAGCCGGTCGCGATAATGGCCTGTGATGACAACCAGGCCTATTATATTACGGAGGTGTGCGGCAGGATCAGTGCAGACAGGTACTGGAATTATTATGATGTAAAAGAAACCGGTCTTGCCGGCGGTATAAATGCTTATGCCATTCATTTAGGCTGGAAATAGACCCTGTGTTTTTATAAATGCGTAAAGCATAACCTGCTGTAAATCAGCTGCTTTCTGAAAATCGCTGCCCCCAAAACGGGGCAGCGATTTTCAAGAAATAGCTAAGCGTCAATGACTTATGCTTTACGGGTCAGATGCTAAGGCTCATCGTAATCCCCGAACAAGGTTACGGCACAGCCAAGTTGAAGTCTTTGGGATACACAAATAACCGTAAGTGGCGTTCTGCACGCTCCCGCTCCCGCTTCCGGACATGCCGCCTTTCAAACATGCCGGGACAGCCTGGCCTAAAGCTTCTTCTCAGTATATATTCTCATGTTGCGCAGATCCAGAACTATAAAATCCGGCTTCTGCAGATTGTAATAGCTTCCACGCGAATTTGAATCTGCACCTCCTGAAAGCGGCATCCATTTTCCAAGAGGCAGGACAAGATTTTCCTGCTTTTCTCCTGCATCAGTAAGAGGGCATGTAAATACATAGGAATTGTTTATGGTATAATTTGCCCCTCCGATTGTGCCGCTTCGGAATATGGCGAATTGTGTTCTGCCTCCCCAGTTCCACTGACTTTTGCATACCATTATCTGCGGATCTGCTGCAGAAGGTTTGAAGCCTATTTCCTTTCCTGTCGCACTCCATCCGTCAGGCTCGCCCCGCAAGTACAGGCTCTGCACCGTTGTTTCCTGCACCGGAACAGAGGTGTTGCCATTGGGATGCCATTTGACAGTGAGCGGCTGCAAGTCATTGTCAGTCCCGTAGACATCAACAGTTCCGGTATTCTTGTTTACAACAATACGTGCGGCAGCAAAAGGAATCCCTAAAATTGCATTGCCTGCCTGGTCTGTAAGCTTTCCTGCCGGGACATTCTGCTTTGCAAAGACATTTATGTCATAGTCAGAGACCAGGTCAGCATCACCGGCCTTAAATGACACTGCATCAGAAATCACCTGAGGGATAAACCCTCCGCTGACATCAATTCTGCGTATCCTGCTTCTTGAAGGCAGGGCCTTTCCCCTGTGGATGTTGTATGACAGCACTTCCCCCGAATTGTAAGTGAATGTAACCGATATGCCGACAGGACAGTCTCCGGGAAATACTGACGCATAATAAGTCTTTCCTTTTTCAAACCTGCCCTTCAGCACAACATGCGATGCACCCCCGGACAACGGAACAATGACCGGATTGCCGGATTCATCAAAGAAAGCCTTTGCCTCTCCTGCAAGCACATCATTCCCGAGTGATGAGATTACAACGGTTTCCACATCATCTGACGGAATCTCAATGCCGACCAGGCCGCACAGGTTCCGGAAACACAGTGCCACATTGCCGCCTTTGCCGCAGTCTTCAGAAACGGCAGCCGCAATGACGGCGTCTTTGTCAAATGAACCAGCCGTGGCAGTCTGCTCCACAGGCAGATTTACCGTAAGTTCACCTTCTGAGCATCCTGTTGACGATGCAGCCGGATATACTGCATAATATGTCCCGGCCTCTGCAAGTCCTTCTGCCGCGAATGTCGCCCTATACTCATTGGCTGCATCTATATCGGCTACGGCGACAACGCTGTTCTCCCCGTAGATGACAATCCTGTCACCGCTGTTCCACTTGACCTTATACCCGTCAGTCAGCTCTGCTTTGGTGTCTGTCCCGAAATCGGCAGTGAAAATTTTGTCCGTAAGGTGATGGCCGGCTCCGGAATCTTCCTGCCTGTCTCCTGCATATCCGTAATCGGACAGGCAGGACGAAGCCATCGCTGCAGCAACTGCAAGCAATGGCAATAATGTACGCTTCTTCATCTTGTGCAATTCTGTCTTAGTTCAGCCAAGGGTCTTCTCCGAAATCCTCCCAGCTGCTTCCGCTTGAGCACAGGATGCCTTCTGGCAATAATTCCACGATACTGATTTCAGGGGATTCATACTTTGTTGCAGTCTGACTCCCGTTGCAGATAATTTTTTGAATGATTTTCATTGCAATAGTGTTAGTGTAGTTAATTAATGGTTATGAATGTCTTTTAATGGACATCAGCTTTCCTGTGGGTGCCGGAGCAAAAACAGGAAAGCATCATGGCAGTGGCCGTAATATATCGGAGAATCCGTGTCATGAATGATCTTAGAAATCAGACATGTCGGTTACTGAATATGGAGACTTGACGGCATTGTGTGCTGCATTCTGTGCAATTCTTTTCTTTGCTTCACTTACTGTGGAAGGAGCATAGCTGTTGTCCGCTGCATTTTTGCCGGAGATTGCCTCGTACCATGTGCATGCCGCGGTATAGCGCCCGAACGTAGTCTCCAGATGGTAGCCGTCCCTGTTGAATGTGTCTCCGAGAGAGGATGTACGCCCGTTCTGTATTGCTGTTCCCGAAGGTATCAGAATGTCTATGCCATAGGCAGGGCTGTCCATTATTTTTTTTGCGACATCTGAAATCGCATTGTACATGGTCATCTGGTCGCTGCCGTATTTCGGGAAGTCTGCATGGTTGGACGATGAGGCATAGGCCCATGTGGAATGCCATATCATCTTGACATCAGAACGCGAGCGGGAACGTACATAATTCAGAATTTCAGGAAGATACGGAGAGCATGTCTCATACTTTCCCGACAGTCCGCTGGCCTGCTGCAGACTTATGTAATCCCATTTTTCATCAGCAAGAGCCTCGGAAACGCTTACGTTCTTTGTGTTGGTCTTCTGGCCTTTCACGACTTTGCGGTATTCGTATGCCGCTTTGTCGCCGCTGATGTTGGCATAGTGTCTCTCAAGATTGCAGCCTCCTATATACAGGTTCCCGATTATGACTTCCTGCCCGTCATTCATGAAAAGTTCATAGAGATATTGTTCCACGGCATCCTGCGAAAAACTGTTTCCGATGGCCAGGATACGCAGAATACCGTCTCCCTCATAGACTACATCCACCGTCGCACGCGCAGTTACGGTCTCACATTCTTCTATGTACACAATTATAACGGCGCGACCTCCTTTCAAGGCCTTCAGCTCTGCCTTGTCATTGCTGTATTCCAGAGACACTACAGTCGGGTTCAGTGACATCCATTTGTATGTGACAGGTGCTCCTGCTTCAGGTGTCCCGGAGAGCGAGACTGTCATTTCCGCAGTCTGTCCCGCCATAAAGTTCTCAGGAGGGGCTGAAATCGAAAGAGAAAGCCCTCCATACGGGTTCCCCTTTGTACAAGATGGTGCTATATGCAAAAACAGCAGAAGCAGTATGCTGGCAATCAGATTTATCTTTTTCATGTATGAATTTTCTGTTACTATAGGCGAAGCCGGAAAGAAAGGCAATGAGCCTCAGATCTTTCGGCTTCGCTGCAATACGTATAAACAAGTTATTTATTTTTTATCGAAGCGTACCCTGCCATTCCTCAGGTCAAGGATGATAAGTTTCAGTTCTATGGCTTCCCCCGGTATCCATTTCTTATTGCTTACTGCCTGGGCCATCGGCATCCATTCATCGGCAACAAGAGCCGTGTCGGCATTAAGGTCAACCCAAGGCTCTGATGCCGGCACGAAAGCCAGTGCCTTTGAAATGAAGTCCATGGCACTGGCTTCATTAGGATTGTCCTTTCCTGTGCCTGTGCCCTCCTGCAGGATTTCAACTTCAGATGCTTTCTGGGCAACCTTTATGCAGAATTTCTCTGATATTTTGCCTGGAGCGGAGCAGACGAGTATCTGAGGATCAGCCGGTGACTGCACGAACTGGAATGCTTTTCCTTTCCAGCTGTCCCAGCCTGTCATTGTATTTATATAATAAGTCCCGGATTCGAGTGTCCTTGCCAGACGCCATGTATCTGCCTGGCCGGCATACCAATACTCGACTCTCATAGGCTGAAGGTCGTTTGCCTCGTCATATATTGTAATCTCTTTTGCCGCACGGTTGAGCACAACCCTGTATTTCCCGTCAGCCGGGATAGTCCAATGCGCCGTACCGGTAAGCTCCACAAAGTCCTGGACAAAGGCGGAAGCCTGTCCTGCATTGATGTCTGTGCCTTCTGCCGGCACGATTGCTCCCAGTGATGCATTTTCATCATTCTGCATATCGATATACATATATCCGGCCTTGAGGTCGGCATGGAATGCGAACACATCCTCATTCTCAAGCGTCTGTGTCATGGCCGCCGGAGCCGAGAGGGCTGAGCCGCTGAGCACGAAACCTGCTACAGAGGCAAGATCAACTTCTTCAAAGATTACCTCATCTGCACCATACTGGATGATTCTTATATCGCGGGATGCTCCAAGAGAAGGAACAATTGTCACAATGGCAGAGCGTCTGTTGCCTTCGTTTGCATCTATATCAAGAATGACGGTCTCTGTACGGACTGCCCTTGTCTGCGGGGCAACGTGAATCCAAGAAGCTGCCTCTGCAGGGATTGAAACCTCATATTCAAGGTTGGTGGTGACAGTTACCGTCACATTGCCTCCTTCCTTCCCGATTTCCTCGGCATCGGACACGCATGCGAATTCTCCTGCCTCAAATGAAATGCACACAGCCTTATAAGAAGAGTCGGAATTCCTTATTGCCTTGATGATGACATAGCCATCGGCCGGAAGTTCTTCCGGGGCGGTTATCGCAACTGCACCATCCTTCAGCACAGCCTCATACCCGCCGTATGCCTCGACAAAGACACGTGTCGAAGCGTCTGCTCCAATCACTTCAAACGGAACCTCAACGGTGGCACCTGGAATGATTGCCGCCTCATCCGCTTCCACTGCAATTCGGAAATCCGCCTCTATAGGAAGCCTGTAGACTTTGTCCGGAGTTGTATTCAGGACAATCACAAGATATCCGTCCGCAACTGAAACACTCTTGAAGATTGAATCTCCTGATGCAGAGCCTGAAGCTGCCGCAAGCACGTATGCTCCATTCTCGTCAGTTATCCTGACAGGCTCTTCCTGCTCATCATACCTTATTGTCCAGTAACCTTCGGAGTCAACACCGAATATAGGGGTCTTTCCCGGAGCTCCGTCTGAACCGTTGCTTCCGTCCTCTCCCTTGTCTCCCTGTTCTCCTTTGTCGCCCTGCTCGCCTTTTTCTCCGATTGCCCTTACAGGCTGTCCGTCAGAAAGAATGCGCTGGCCGTCAATGGTCCAGTAGCCTTCGCTGTCTATGGCTACATTAAGGGCAATGGGCCCATTCTCCACCGTAATTGTATGGACTTCACCGTTGCCGAGAATGATTTTCCATACATTCCCGTTCTGCGTTATCTCCTTTACGGTCTGGCCGGACTCCGCAAAAGCCTGAAGGGCCTTCACGTTATCATTGAGTGCCATTACGGAATTGGTCATGGCAGCCATGCGCTCTTCCAGATCGTCAAGCCTCTCCTCGATGCCGCTAAGGTCTGTACACGCGGTCATAAAGGTCAGCGCCGCAGCTGAAGAAAGCAAAAACACAAATATGCGTTTCATTCCTTCGTGGATTTTTATGCCTTGTTTCATGTCGTTTTGTGTGTTAATTGTAATTATATGGTTTGATTTCATTTTGCGTTTACCGAGAATGTGCCTGCACGTACCCATCCTGTGTCGGTCATGTGCTTGGATGCGGCGGCAACACGGATTCCGATATTGTTGTCATCCGTAGTGTCCACGATGCCCACGCCCCACGTGTATGCACCCACTGCGACTCCCTTGATGTCAACGTCAAAGGTATATGATGTAATCTCGCCCTTTATCCACTGGGACGGGTCGCTCTGCTCATCCACGAATATCTTTACCGGTTCGTTCTTGCTGTTCAGCAGGGCAAATGCAACTTTGTATTTGTAATTCCACTGCTTGAGATTGGCCGGGCAGTATCCCCATCCGAGGTTCGCCCAGCTGTGCCCGAGGCTTACCTTCTCTCCGAAGACTGCTTCAGATGGAACTGACACTGAGGTAGGGTAGAGCCTGTAGCCGCCTTCTGCCGCGAATCTCTGCACAAGCGAAAAGGCATCTGTGAACCATGACTTGGTCTCATTGCCATAGCGGAAATCCATCATGTTGACACAGGCTTCCTGAGAGTCTATGAATTCGCCTTCACGGACTTCGGCCGGCGAGTTGTAGCCGTCTCCCTTCATTCCGGACTGGTGTCCCGGGCTGTCAACAATATAGCCTCCCTCCATGATGACAGGCAGCTTGCCGCTCCATTTCTTCACATAGCTCCGCTCCCAGTTGTTGTAGCCCCAGTCCTGGTTCTTCATGCCGAAGGAGTCGGCACGCAGGCAGTATCCGTTGTCGATTGCAATCTGCAGTACCTTCTCGCTGTCCGGCTGGGGATTCCTGCCTTCGCTGACAGGATGTCCTATCTGCCTGTGGTAATTGATTACAAGCGGCACCTTGGTGAAATTCTCTGCATACAGACTTGTTATCCACTCCATTGTCTCGGCCTTGTATCCGGACGTCATGTCACTGACCGCATTGTTCTGCTCGTAGCATACATTGTGTCCTTCGCCCCATTTGCCGAGCCCGTATCCGTCTATGAAGGCTGTCTTCTTCGGGTCATTGAAATAGGCACCGAAGGCCTTTACAAATTCCTCATAATGTCTTCTCCATACCGGGTCAACTGCAAGAGGTGTTTTCCTGTCAGGATAATTGGCATTTTCAAGCCAATACTCAGCCCCTGCATCAAATACAAACTGCGGCGTGTTCTCCCTTTGGTCCCTGCCGTCCACGACAACACGGAAAGCTATAGGCATTTCCAGCTCCTCGGCTCTCTTTATGAGCTTGTATATGTTGCTTGTCGGGTCATTCCATGCATATTGCCCTTTTGACGGGTTCAGACTTTTCCATCCTGTGCGTATATAGCATGCTGATGCATAATCCCTTACAAGAACTTCTTTTCCGAGATCGGCCACATATATCTTAGTGTCGAAATATGACGGGTCTGCATTTCCTGAGAGGTACATCACCCATCCGTTCAACGGATTGTGGATGACAGATGTCCTGTCCGGGCTGATTTTTACTGTAGTGTTGCCCTCAATTGATGAGGACTTGTCACCTGACGGTCCGGGCTCTTTTCCGCAGGCACAGGCGGATACGACCGTGGCCAGGAGTATCAAAACTGTGTTTTTTGCTTTATAAATCATCTTTTGTCTTATTTTGTACTGTCTGCCGGTGCTCCTCATCTGCAGAACACCGGCGGACTTGTTTAGTCAAAACGTATCATGTTGTTTCTGGCATCGACAGTAATCTTGCTCAATTTGACACCGCCTGCCGCAGGTTTCCATTTCCTGTTGCTTACGGCAGGTGCCATCGGCAGCCATTCTCCCATCTTGAGCTCAACGTCAACGCTTGATGCCGTACCAGGCTCGGCTCCCGGAACAAATGCCAGACTCTTGCTGATGAACGTCATTCCGGCACCGTCATTGTTCGGATTGTTTCCTCCGCTTCCTTCGCCTTGCCTGATGTCGTCAACTTCTGCCGGTCCTTGGGCAACCTTTACACAGAATGCATCTGACATACTGAAAGACGAACCCTGCCATATCAGGAGCTGAGGGTCGGTTTTGGACACAACGAAAGGATAGGCCTTGCCCTTCCAGCTGTCCCAGCCTGTCATTGAGTTGATATAATAATTGCCTGCAGCCAATGTCTTGGTCAGAATCCATGACGGAGGCGTCCTGCCCTCATAGCTGAATTCAACAGTCAGAGGCTCCAGCCTGTTCTTCGGAGACCAGAATTTAACGGTCTTGTTCTCAATGTCAATGATTACCCTCCAGTATCCCTCTGCCGGAATATTCCATGCCGGGAGCTCAGCACCCTCTTTCAGTTCTTTGACAGTAGCTTCGTATTCAGTAGAAGCCGGCTTCCCGTCAATCTGGTCATTGTCAGGAATGGTAACGTCACCATCTGCCGGACAGATATATGAAGTCATGCCTTCAAATTCTATCGGAATCGTCAGCGCACCCTTCTGCAGATATACTTCTTCTGCATAGATGAACTCATTCTCAGGGGTTTTCGGCATGGCCTGCTTTGTGGTTCCCGTGACAGCTTCTCCTGACAGGAAGATTCTGTCCGCATCGAAAGTCAGCGGCCTGAACGGACGCACGCTCACGTCTATGGTCCTCACCTCCGGCATAATGTATTTTGTGCCGCCGTCCCACTTTGCTATCACCTTGAACTGCATATTCACGGCACGCGAGTAATTTTTCCCCCATTTGTCCACAAGGAGGTTCTGGAGCTGCTGGTTTGTGTATTCCTTATAATATACTCCGTCGTCCTCAATCTCTCTGACGCTGTTGCTGAAATCATTGCCCTCAATGTCAAGATAGGTTACGTATGTGACTATATATTCATCGGACATTTCCCTTGCCGGAGTCCAGGAGAATGTCAATGCCACATCATCCGGTGCTTCCGCATCAAGAACCACAGCTTCTGCCGACACTTCAAGTGTCATGGTCTCCGTCACATCATACATGCTTCTGTCGGGTCCCTGGAAGCCTCCCTTGCTGCAGCCGGCAAGGGCAATGAGCCCTGCCGCCGCGCTGATTATATGTCTGTGTCTCATTATTTTCTGAAATTTATTGTTGCACGAATTTTCTGTATGCCCGGCTGTTACCATCCCGGAAGCTGGCGCAGGTTTGTATTCTTGTCAATGTCATCCTGAGGAATCGGCCACCAGTAGCTTATGAACCTTCTGGTCTGATACTGTGTCCTCTTGTAGTAGTCATCCCTGTTGGCCTTGGTTGCACGCGAATCCATTCCGTAGAACGGCCCGTTCAGCACGGTCTCGGCCTGTTTCCAGCGGCGGAGGTCATCGAAGCGGCATCCGCCTTCGCAGTTAAGCTCGACACGCCTTTCCCTGCGTATAAGGTCGCGCATCTTTTCCCCGTCTGAAGGCGGCGTGATCATCTTCACACCGTCACTGTCTGTTCCTGTGCCGTATTGAGGTATGCCGGCCCTTTCCCTGATAGGGTTGAGGTATTTGAGGATTTCCGGAAGATTGGCTTCGTATGTGCCCCTTTCGATGCTGTACTCATTAAGGCATTCCGCGTATGCAAGATATGCTTCCGCAAGGCGGTATATGGCTCCGTGGCGGGTCTTGTATGTTCCCGAACCGTCGCTCGGTATTGCCGAAGGGTCCACCATCTTGCGCACGAGATAGCCTGCTGTAGGCGAGTCGTGGCTCGGACCTCCGTCCTGTCCTCCCGAAAAGAAGTCCGTAGACTTGTTGGTTGACTTATGCTTGTCCTTGCCCCAGTGATACTGTTCGTTGTAGAGGACTGATATGTAGAATCTCGGCTCACGGTTGCAGTACATGTTGTAGGTACCGGCTGTAGTGATGACATATTCAGTCTTTGCTCCTTCGGCAGCTCCCTGCTCGGCATAGAAGAATCTGGTCTTTGCCTTCATTGCCGCAGAAGAGTA
The DNA here is from genome assembly GCA_947177525.1 of uncultured Bacteroidales bacterium. Lineage (GTDB taxonomy): Bacteria > Bacteroidota > Bacteroidia > Bacteroidales > UBA932 > Cryptobacteroides. The sequence goes on from CAMWUW010000014.1 coordinate 26,845, forward strand.
GCCTTCTTCGGTATATCCTGATTCCCCGTTTATTATAGGCTCCTTGCCGTTGTTCCTGTATCCTGTGATCGGAACAAGGCCGTTGTTCATGAAAAATGCGTCTACAAGGTTCTGTGTCACTCCGATGGCACCGGCACCTCCCATGCTCCTCGGGTTGCACTGCCTGTCGAAATATGCACCGCTGTCGTAGGTCTTCGGGAAAAGCACTTCATGGTTTCCCTGGTCCCAGCGCATGAGGACAGCCTTCATATATGACATGTAAGGGTCTACGGAACCATTGTCCAGTCTTTCCACATAAAGCTCATATCCTCCGTCTCTGGCTGCTTCGATGACCTCGAGGTTGGCATCTGCTGCCGTCCTCCATCTTTCCGGGTCAAACTCTGAGCTGAAAATCGGCGTTCCGTCGCAATTGGTGAAGCCGGAGAGGTCCGGATTTCCGTTTACAAGGGGGCTTGCCGCAAAAGTAAGCAGGCGGGCACGGATTGCAAGGCACATGATTGAAGTGGCCCTGCCGTATTTGTTTGCTTCCTCGTATGAGGACGGAAGAATCTCAGCCGTCTCCTTCAGCTCCTGTGCAATCCAGTCCACCGTCGTGTAGAACGGCTGCTGCTTGAGCTGCATGTCGGCTGCGTCAGTGCCCTGTGCCGGCTCTGTAATCATAGGAATAGCACCGTAGGTCATTACCATCATTGCATGATAGTATGCAATGAAGAAACGGCACTCGGCCTTCATCCATTCTATTTCTTTGGCCGATACGTCGAAAAGCGGATGGGCATTCTCGATGAAGATATATGCGGAGCGTATTCTCTTTGAGAACTCGGTCCAGTACCCGATGATTCCTCCCTGTGCCGGAGTGAAGTTTCCGTTCTGGTATAGAATTGCCTTGAAGCCCTGTGATTCCCAGCCTACCGGAGGAGTCAGGTCATCGGCTACGGCCTGTGCACCGTCATAATGGTAGAATGTCGGTATTCCGTTGTATATGTATGCAAGCCAGCGCTCAAGGTTGTTTTTGTTTTCAAACGCGGTCTTGATGTCCAGCTGGTCGTCCGGCTGCTTGTCAAGGTAGTTGCAGGAAACTGCCGTAAAAAGCAGTATCGCCCATGCAATCAGATATGTTGTTTTTCTGTTTTTCATCCTTTTAAAAATTAGAATTTGAACTCAAGTCCTGCAGAGATTGACTTCATGACCGGATAGGCCGCGCCTGTTGCAGAAGCCAGTTCCGGGTCCCAAAGCTTGAACTTTGAGAATGTCAGCAGGTTGGTTCCCCTGACGAATACTCTTGCGCTTGAAATGAATGATTTTTCCGCAACGGTCTTTGGCAGTGAATATCCGATTTCGATATTCTTGAGCCTCAGGAAGCTCATGTCGCGCAGCCACCATGTCGACTGCTGGCTGTTGTTTGCGTTTGTACCATAGTCAAGGCGCGGATAAAATACATTCTGGCTCGGGTTGTCCACGGTCCAGCGGTCCTGGTAGTTTGTGAACACATTATAGGTCGTGCCTTTGTTGGAGGCCGGTATTATGTTGCCTGAAAGTATGTTCCATGTCTTGCCTACGCCCTGGAAAAGTGCTGAGATGTCAAGGTCTTTCCAGATGAAGGTGAAGCCGAAACCGTACACGAGCTCAGGGTTCTTGGTGCCCCCGATAGGAGATTTGTCATATACGTCTATTTTTCCGTCCTTGTTGACATCCTTGTATTTTATGTCTCCCGGACGAACCTTTGAGACAAGGGTGACTGTCGGAAGGTCCGGCCTGAGTATGCCGTTCTCGACATCGACAAAGTCATCGTATGTGTAGAGCCCCTCGTCAATATAGCCGAAAAGCTGTCCTACCGGATGTCCTGTCTGCGCCCTGTTCGTGCCGACCACTGCCTTCGGCTCGTCCATTTCCACGATTGTGTTGTGGGCGTATGTGAATGTTCCCATCACGCTCAGGAAAAAGTCTTTTCCGAACTGCTTCCTGAAATTGAGCGTCAGGTCAAGTCCCTGGTTCTTCACCTTACCGAAGTTCTGCCATGGTGACTTGATGAAACCTGCTGTGGCCGGAATCGATTCCCTTTCCATGAAAATGTTGTTTCTTCTTTCGTCAAAGAAGTCCACCTGAAGATCTGCCACGCCGTTGAACAGTCCTATTTCGAAGCCGACATCCGCCTTGTTTACCTTCTCCCATGTGAGGTCAGGCACTGCAAAGTCTCCTTCGGCCATGCCGTTCTTGTTATAGTTTGACTCATATCCCCATCTGTACTCTCCGAGAGTGTTCCAGTCGTCTGTAATCGTGGACAGATAGGCAAAGCGGCGTCCGTCGAGAGATGCATTTCCCGTCTGGCCGTATGAGGCGCGTACCTTGAGCTTTGAAAGCACATGTTTGGCAGAAGCCATGAAAGGCTCTTCCGAAATTACCCATCCCAGGGCTCCTGAAGGGAAGAAGCCGTATCGTCTGCCCGGGGCAAAGTTCTCTGAACCGTTGTAACCGAAATTGAATTCAGCGACATAGCGGTTTGCGTATGTATATGATGCCCTTCCGGCAAGTCCCTGATTGCGGTATGGAAGTTTTCCTCCGTTGTCATAATTCCTTCTGTTGAACAGGAGAAGGCCGGAAACAGCGTGGTCTTTGCTGAAGGTCCTGTCGTAGGTGAGGGCGGCTTCAAGATAGATGCTCTTGTTGCCGAATGTTCCCGAAGATGAATGCCCGAGAGTGTTGCTTCCGTTATTTTTAACGGTAAGTATGAGCGTGCCGTCCTCGTTTCTTCCTGATGCAGGATTGTAGATTGTAGGGTTGGTGGAACGGCTCACTGTACCAGTTGAATAGCGGTCAAATGAGAATGTTCCCCTGACTTTAAGTCCCTCTGTGATGAATTTGAGGTCCTGCTCAAGAGTCACAAGCGTCTCGATTTTGCTTGCGGTTGTCCTGTTGTAGCCCCTCTGGGTGGCCATGGCCCAAACATTCGACTCTTCGTTTCCTGGTATTTCACCTGTGGAGTACTGTACCGGAAATTTGAACGGAACTGCCCTGAAGGCCCTGTCGAATATCAGGCTCACGCTTTCCGGAGTGGCATTGCGCTCCTGGAGGTAGCCTCCGATATTGATGCGGAGCTTTGTGGTGTTTGTAATCTTGATGTCCACATTTGAGCGGACATTGTACCTCTGCAGCTTTATGGAAGGATCCCACTCCTTGGATGCGTCCCTTGTAAGGATTCCGCGCTCGTTGTATGTGGCAGCCACGATTGAATATACGACCCTTTCGTTACCTCCGCTGATTTCGGCCGTTACTCGCTGATTGTTTGCCCAGTCCTTTGAGATTGCCTCTATCCAGTTCACGTCCGGATAGATGTCCGGGTCGTAGCCGGCGCGTGTCTTTGCAATCTGGTCTGTGTACATCGGCAGCGAGCCGGTGTCTACAAGCACGTCGTCAAGAAGCTGCATATAGTCTGCCGCACCGATGTACTGCGGGAGCTTGACTGGCTGTGTACCAGCAAATTCTGCCTTGATTGTCACTTTCGGCTTTCCGGCCTGTCCGCGCTTTGTGTTGATGAGGATCACGCCGTTTGCGCCCCTTACTCCGTATACTGCACTTGCCGCCGCATCCTTGAGCACGGAGAATGACGCGATTTCTTCTGCATCGATGGTGTCAAGGCTCCTCTCGATTCCGTCCACCAGCACGAGAGGGTCGCCTCCGACTCCCTGGAATGTGGATATACCACGGATCCAGAAGGTGGAATTGTCATACCCTGGCTCTCCTGAACGCTGTATTGCAAGCACTCCGGCAACATTTCCTGCGAGGTTGTTGGTGAGCGAGCGGCTGGTCGACACCTTCAGGGCCTGAGGCTCTATCGTTGTGATTGATGCAACGACTGACTCCCTTTTCTGGGTTCCGTATGCGACCACAACGGCATCGTCAAGCTGTCCGATATCTTCTGCCAGCTCTACATTTATGACTTTCCTGTCTCCGACTGTCTCTTCTTTTGTTACGAAACCGACAAAGTCATAGACCAGGACTGTCCATTTCTCCGGGACAGTGATTGTGTAATTTCCGTCAAGGTCAGTAATTGCATTGACGCCCTTGTCGGTCTTTGCATAGACAGTGGCTCCGACAAGCGGCTCTCCTTTGTCATCGGTGACGTTTCCGATGACTCTAAGGCCATTCCCGCCATGGGATTTGGCTTCCTGTGAATACGCGGCATACCATTGGACGCTTCCGGTTATAAGCACCGCCAGCATCAGGCTGCGTTTCAAGAGTCTTGAACATTTACTTAGAAACATAGAAGTTAATAATTGAGTAGTTAGTATTTGATTTTGTTTGCTTTCATTCCACTGTGACTTCGAAAAGCGCGAGCCAGCCGTCCTCCGTCACGTTCTGCCTTGCCGCCAGGAAGATGCCCGGCCTGTTGTCTTTCCATGCATCTGATATTCCTGTGGCCCATATATACTTCCCGGGAGGGACATCATCGTATGAAGTTTTCAGTTCATAGCTTTTGGGCTGTCCCTTGAGCCAGTCGGAAGGTCTGGCTTCTTCGTCGAACCGGATTGACACAGGCTGCATCGTCTCTTGGTCAAGTAATGCAAATGCTGTCCTGTAGCGGCCTTCCCATTGCTTTATGTTGGTCGGGCAATAGGACCAGCCGAGATTCTGCCAGCGGTGGGATATCGTCACCTCTTCTCCGGCCTTGAACTTCTCCGGAAGCGTCAGCCTGTCCGGATATATCCTGTAGCACCCTTCCTGTATGAATCTTTCCACATATTCGTATGCTTCATTGAACCACGACCATGCCTCGCTTGCCTCTACGCTCTGATTGTAGCGGAGATCCATGGTGTTCACGCACGAGCCTTGGGCGTCAAGGAATTCCCCTTTGCGCACATCTGCCCAGCTGGTGTAGCCGTCTCCCTTGTAGTTGTCACCGTGCGATGCCTTCACCCAGCCTCCTTCGGAAGCAATCGGCACTGCATATCTGTTTTTGTAAAGCATGGCCTTTTCCCAGCTTCCGAACCATGTCTTCATCCCGAAGGCAGCACTCTGCAGGGAGAATCCCTTGCTTACACCTTTCTGGACCAGCCGTTCCGAGTCCGGATCAAATTTGTCCCCGTCCCACTGGACTCCTGTCCCGATCCATCTGTGTGCATTGAGAGTAATGGGAATCCTCGTGAATTCCTTTACGAAAGTGTCTGTGAGAAAGTCAAATACCTGTTCGCGCGGACTGTCGTCTCCTGTTGAATATATGCATGCATGGTATTCGCCCCATTTGCCTATGCCGAAGCCGCCGGCAAAAGCGGTTATTTCCGGGTCGTTGAATTCCTGTGCGAATGCGTGGATGAATTCGGCATAGCATTCCTGGAAAATCGGGTCATCGGGATATGGAGTCCATACTGTGGCCGAGCCTGTCTGTGATTCGAATATTTTGCATCCTCTCCTCCTGACGTATTCAGGACAGGAGTTGTCGTGCTTGTCTCGGCTGTCTGCACCGAAATTGAAGGCAAGCCGCATGTTCCTTTCCCTGGCACCGTTCACGAGCATCTTGAATCTTCTGGCCTGCGGTGTGTCGCACTCTTCCTGCCATGCATACACTCCTTCTTCTGGATTGGCCTCTGCCCATATTACTCTTATGAGGAGTATCGGGGCGTAGTCTCTCGGGACGTTCACTGTGCCTTTTGAAGACGGAAAGTTGTCGTATCTTTCCCAAAATCTGTCGTCAATCCCGCTGCCGAGTCCGGAATATATCATCCATCCGGAAAACGGATTGCGGAGCATTGTTGTCCTGTCCGGGGATATGGTCACGGTCTTGCCGTACACTTGCCCGCCGGGATTATTGCCGGCCTGTGGAGTGTCGGGGGAACATGCCGCCATGCTCAAAAATATGGCGAAGCTTGAGATTCCGGAGAAAATGTGTTTCGGTGTCATAGGTGGTCTGCTTTGTTTGTGTAGCCCGGTATCCTGCCGGACGTAGACAAATGTCGGCCTTAATTAAGATAAGCATGGGGCTGTTTTATGCAGAAATGGTTTCATTTTGTACGTACTGCGGAAAAATGCACAAAATGAAACACTGAGGAGGGGTATGCGGCTTTTGTGGCGCCGGCACCGGTTTTTGTGTTGAAGCCCGAATTGCCGTATGGTATGTGCGAAAATATTTTCCGGTTTTGCTTGTGGCCCGAGGTTTGCCTATGTCGGCCGTGGAATGATAAGACGGTACCGGACTTTTGGATTGCCGGCTGCAGGTCCGGACCGCAGTTCCGATATTACAGTGTGGTTATGAAACAGGATGCGTAAAACATAAAAATTTTTGACAGTATGAAACCGAACATGAAAATCTTTGAAATACATTCGCCCTTGGCGGTATCAAACGATTTTCATCGTGAGAGTGAACGCCAGTGAACGGCTATCAGACTCTCACAAAATTTTTATAAAACATAAAAATTTTTGACAGTATGAAACCAGATTCAATCAGTAGTGTAGGGGACACCGCAAATGCGGCATGCCCGGTAAGAAAAGAAATTTTGGGAACAGGAAAAAGGATTATGATTGCCTGTATGGCAATGCTTGCAATCTTGTCCGTCCATGACGCCTCTGCCCAGAACACAGACCGCTCTTCCAAAAGAAAAGAGGCTCTTGAGACCTGGAAAAAAGAAATGGCTGAATTCCGCTCACGTTCCGCTTCAGACAAGGAACTGAATGCCATAGTAGATTCTTTGTCATCTGTACAGGCCTCCGCAGCCGTCAGAAACATGGATTTTGTTCTTGAAGCAAACAATGTATCTTTCAAGAACGGAAGGACAGTCTTTGTAAATTCAAACACTAATTTTATATCCGTCAAAGGCAAGCGTGCCGTGGTGCAGATTTCTCCGAGCGACTTTTCATCTGGCCCGAACGGACTTGGCGGAGTGACAGTGGACGGTACGATTTCCGGAATGACCGTGAAAACCGACAAGAAGGGGCGGATTACCGTCTCAATGAATGTCACGGGAATCGGTATAAACGCCCAGGTGGAGATATACATGAATCCGGACAGCAATCAGGCTACGGCGACTGTCTACCCTAATTTCAATTCAAATACGGTCTGGATGTCCGGTGAAATCATTCCGTATGAAAATTCGACCGTAATCCAGGGCCGGTCACTATAATAAAAAACGGACAGAACAGAAAAGACATGAAAATCGTGGGGCGGCATCCGCTGACACGGCCTGCTGCATTCCCGTAAATTCGTGAACTAATAAAAATTGACATTATGAAACGTATCATCATTATTTCAGCTTTGGCACTTTTGGCGGCATCATGCCAAAAAGAACCTTATCCGCACGACAAGGATGGTGAATATCTTGTCTATACCGCTCCAGGGGAAGATATGGATTTTACCGCATATTCGACTTTTACCGTGGCCGACAGCCTTCTTGTCATAGGCGTAGAGGAGAAGCCGCAATACTCAAAGTCGGAAAATGCACTTGCAATCGTACGCAGGTACAAGGAAAACATGGAGAAACTCGGCTATGTATACACGCCGGACTCAAAAACTGCTGACCTCGGAATCCAGGTGACCTACATCGTAAAGACTGAGCGTTATGTGCAGTATTATGACTATCCGTATTGGTGGCTTGATTATCCGGGCTACTGGCATCCGGGCTATTGGGGTGACTGGCATGGATATTATTATCCGAGACCTGTGACTTATGTCCAGTCCACAAATGCCTTGCTGGCCGACATAGTGGACCTTACGGCCGAAAGAGGGGCGGAAAAGCCGCTGGTGATAGCCTGGTCTTCATATATAGGAGGTTATCCGATATATAGCCCTTCAAGGGAGTTGGCGCGCATGAGTGCTGCAATTGACCAGGCTTTTGTGCAGTCTCCGTATCTCTCTCATGAAGCAAAATAGAGCCGTCATTGATTTCTGATGCAAATTTTAAATGATTTTGATAATATGAAAAAGATATTGTATATGTTGCCGGTTTTCGCTGCAATGATTCTTTTTGCAGGCAAGGCTGAGGCCCAGATGGGCAAAAGATATTATATTAACGGAGGATGGCAGTTCAACGGAACAGTGGCGAACGGGTTTGCCGAAAGTGCCCAGGGATATGGAGCATTTGCCGAAGGCGGATATTATGTCACTCCCATGCTTGCCGTAGGTGGATTTGCCAGTTTCAATACAAATAATGAGTATGTCCCCAAGAAGACCTATGTCTTTGACAGCGGCGAGGCGCTCACCACTGATCTGGACCGTTCCATTTATCAGCTGCCGTTCGGAGCCACTCTGAGATACCGTTTCTCCCGCAAGATTTTCCAGCCTTATATTGAGGCAAAGCTTGGAGCGGAATACTCTATGCAGAGCACCTATATGGCGAATTTTGTCAACAGACAGGATAATTGGGGCTTTTATGTGTCTCCGGAAATCGGATTCGCTGTTTTCCCTTTCCATAAGGCTGATGTGGGCTTCCAGTTTGCCGCATATTACAGTTATTCCACAAACAGGAATGATGTGTACGGCATCAATGGCCTGAATAATGTCGGGTTCAAATTGGGACTGGCATTCTGATAGTGTGTCTTATCGGCCGGGATATGCGGATGAAGCATTATGCCGACGGCAGTCCCGGCCGTAATATAAATGTCCTTTGTCAGGGCGGCCAAAATTTCTTATATGGGAAATAGGGTAAGATACAGAAGCATAGTCCTTTCTGATATTCACATGGGGACTGCATTCTCGAAAACGGGGGAGGCCTGCGATTTTATAAGCAGCTTTGACTGTGACAGGCTGATTCTCAATGGGGACATAATTGACGGCTGGCATTTGAAGCGAAGCGGCAGCCATGCATGGGGAGCAGCCCAGTCGCGCTTTTTCCGCATCATATTGAAAATGATTGAACGCCAGGGAACGAAAGTCCTGGTGCTGAGAGGAAACCATGATGATTTTCTTGACAGGATTATCCCGATGAGCATGGGCAGCCTTGAGGTGAGAAAGGATGCTGTAATCGAAAGCGGAGGAAAGAATTTTTTCGTTACTCATGGAGATGTGTTTGACAGCGTCACTTCAAATATGCGGTGGGTGGCCAAGCTCGGAGACCTGGCGTATAATCTTCTCCTGAAGATAAATGTGATGTATAATAAGTGGCAGTCTTTCCGCGGTAAGCCGTATTATTCATTTTCCGGGGAAATCAAGAACAAGGTCAAGAAGGCAGTTTCCAGTGCTTCGGATTTTGACGGAATGCTTACGGACATGGCCCGGACCAAAGGCTGTGAGGGCGTCATCTGCGGGCATATACATCGGCCGGAGGACCGCGTCATAGACGGAATACGCTATCTGAATTCCGGTGATTGGGTGGAAACTATGTCTGCTCTCGTGGAGGAGTATGACGGGACATGGAAAATCTTGTATTACAGGGATCTGCAGGGGCTTCTGATGTAATGGCGCGTGTTGTGCGCTGTGTTCGCCGTATGGAGCTTAAGTTTTAAAATTCATGAATTTTTGACAGTATGAAATATCTTTTTATAGTCCAGGGAGAAGGCAGGGGGCATCTGACCCAGGCCATTACTCTTGAGAAACTGCTGGTTTCGCGTGGACATGAGGTTGTAGGGATAATGGTAGGGAAAAGCCCGTCAAGGAAACTTCCCGAGTTCTTTGTGAGGGAGGTCGGTGCGCCTTTGATTCAGTTCGAGAGCATGAATTTCCTCCCGTCTGCTTCAGGCCGGCGGCCGGATATGTTCAAGACAATTGCCTTCAATGCTTTCAGAATTCACAAATATATTCCGTCAATACGTCTTATCCGCGACACCATAAGGTCGTCAGGTGCTGATGTAGTCGTGAATTTTTATGAACTGATGACGGGACTGACATATTTTTTCTGCCGTATCAAGGTTCCGCAGGTCTGCATCGGGCATCAGTATCTTTTCAGACATAAGGATTTCGGGCTTCCGCGCGGGAAGTATCCCGGAAGTGCCGCGCTTAATTTTTTTACTCGACTTACCTGTATCGGGGCGGCGAAATGTCTTGCTCTCTCTTTCCGCAGGATGGATGAAGATAAAGAAAGGAGAATTGTAGCTGTCCCGCCTCTGTTGAGAAATGAGGTGATGGCGGCGGAAATTTCGGACGGGGATTATGTGCTTGGGTACATGCTGAACAAAGGGTTTGCAGCGGATGTCCGGGAGTGGCATAAGTCGCATCCGGATGTTGAACTGCGTTTCTTTTGGGATAATTGGGAGGCAGGAAAAATATACCGGGAAGATAAGACTCTTTGCTTCTATCTGATTGATGACCATGAGTTTCTGCGCCAGATGTCAGGATGTATGGCCTATGCCAGCACTGCCGGATTCGAATCTGTGTGTGAAGCTATATGGATGGGGAAGCCCATACTGATGGTACCTTCGCATATTGAACAGGAAATCAATGCATTTGATGCAGTGCGGTCAGGTGCCGGGGTAAGCTGCGACAGGTTTGATCTGTCCCTCCTTCTTGATTTCGCCGCAGGATTCAAGGCCGATACCTCTTTCAGGGATTGGGCTGGATCTGCTTCGGCAGCCTTTGCCGAGGAACTGGAGCACATATAGACATTGTGATTGGAAGTTGCGTCTGGACAGAATGTTTTATGGAGGCCCAAAATCAGGATGACTCTCTTAGAAATGAGTATTCGGAAATGAAGCCGTGGTTGACCTTACTGAAAAACCAGGAGAAGGGACTTTGCTAATACTTTTCAGTCCCATTCTGTTGTTCAAAAGACAGGTGTCATATTCTGCTGTTTTAAAAAGTATGGAGAATGTTTGATTGTTTTTTTTGGAAAAAAAGGAGCAGATTTTGTCATTCAAAACACGTCAGTAGCAGATTTGTTTGTTCGAAAATGCATGGAATGGAGCGGTCCAGCTGTATAAAACAGGCGAAATTTTAAATATTTTTGAAAAAAAGTAAATAAAAATTTGCAAGTTCAAAAATAAACGCTACCTTTGCAATCCCAATTCGAAAGGAACTCACTTGAGACACCGACGAAACGGACATGGATTGATTCGTTAGCTCAGTTGGTAGAGCACAACACTTTTAATG
>CAMWUW010000015.1 GCA_947177525.1 uncultured Bacteroidales bacterium
TTTCCAACGATTAGCGCACCATATTTATTAATGCAATTAAGCAAAGAAGGATTATCTTTGCCCGTTAAATTATTATTATCAAAAGAATGAAGAATACTTTTCTGTATGCATTATGCGCAGCTGCTGCACTTGCATCGGGCTGTGCAAAACACGTGGCATCAGGACCCAACGAAGCAGGAAAACGCTATTTTGACGCATGGCTTCAAATAAATCATCCTGGCGTGGAGGCCTCGGGCAGAGGCATTTACATAATAAGTGACGAAAATGGAGAAGGACCTGAGGTTGAAAAGGACGGGTACGTATTTGTAGATTATACAATACGTGACCTTGAGGGGAACATTTCCTCATATACATCAGCTGAGACCGCAAAACAGCTTGGGGAATACAGCCGTTCAACCTACTATGGCCCCAGGGTATGGACTACAGCTGACAATACGATAATGGCAGGCGTCGCCGATGCCGTGATAGGATCCAATACAGGCAGAAAGCTGACCTGCATCATTCCGTCATGGCTTATGACGTATTCAGTCTACGGAACAGCTGAGGAATATCTCAACAACGAGACTGACAACTCCCATGCAATATATGAAATGAAAATTGCCGGCTTCACTGATGACATAGGAAAGTGGCAGATTGACAGCATAGGGAGATATTTTGCAGCCAATGATAAAATATTCGGCCAGATGACCTCTGCAGACTCGCTCAGCTACGGTTTCTACTACCGCCAGACAAAAGAGCCGGCAGACACCACGTCATTCCCGAAGGACACTACCATATACATCAATTATACCGGCAAGCTCCTCAACGGCCTTGTCTTCGACACGACTTCAGAAAAAGTTGCAAAAGACAACGGAATATGGTCATCTTCCAAAACCTATTCTCCTGTCAAGGTTACATGGGGAGAAGAATCGACTGAGATCAAGCTTGACGGAAACAGCGTAATCGCCGGCTTCTCGAAAACCATCTGGCAGATGAGGTCCATGGAACAGGGAATAGGCGTATTCTGGTCAGACCTGGGATACGGATATTCAGGAAGCGGCAAAAGCATTCCGGGCTACTCCCCTCTTGTATTTGAAATCGAAATAACGGAAAAGCCGGAGGAATAGATGACAGGGAAAACATCAGCAATTCCAACAGAACTCGGCACGGAGAACATCGGCAGGCTTCTGAAGAAATATGCATTTCCGGCCATCATAGCACAGACAGCTTCCTCATTATACAATATGGTGGACAGCATATTCATCGGGCAGGGAGTCGGGCCTCTCGCAATCTCCGGATTGGCAGTGACCTTCCCTCTGATGAACCTGTCAACTGCATTCGGCACCCTTGTAGGCATGGGAGCCTCTACAATGCTGTCAGTGCTTCTGGGACAAAAAAACTATACTGCAGCCAACAAGGTTCTCGGGAACATTCTGAGCCTGAACACAATAATTGGTATTGCGTTCATGGTTGCGGCACTTATTTTTATAGACCCGATTCTGGATTTCTTCGGTGCGAGTGAAAACACGCTTCCATACGCAAAGGAATACATGAGGATTATCCTTTACGGCAATGTCGTGACACACTTGTATTTCGGGCTCAATTCGGCAATGCGTTCTTCAGGCAATCCGAAGAAGGCAATGGGACTGACAATATTCACGGTTGTATTCAATACGATTCTTGACCCCATATTCATCTTCGTGTTCGACATGGGCATCGCCGGAGCCGCCTGGGCAACTGTCATAGCGCAATGCTGTGCATTGGTTGTTGTAATTAGGCATTTCAGCGACAGAAGCAAGGCCCTGCACTTCAGCAAGGGATTTTTCAAGCTTGACACGAGGATAGCAAAGGATTCCCTCGCAATCGGCATGGGTCCATTCCTCATGAATTCTGCTGCATGCATAGTCACGCTGTTCATAAACCAGCAGCTGCGCAAATACAGCGGCGACCTCGGCATAGGTGCATACGGTATATGCAACAGATTCGTATTCATGTTTATCATGATATGCATAGGCCTGAACCAGGGCATGCAGCCTATAGCTGGATACAACTATGGGGCAAGGAAATATTCAAGGGTCAAGGAAGTGTTCTGGAAGACGGCCAAGATGGCGACAGTGGTCACTTCCCTGTGCTTTGCCATGGGAATGTTCTTCCCTCATATTGCGGCAGGCATATTCACCCGCGACCCTGAGCTCCTTGACATGGCTGCAAAAGGCCTGAGAATAACGACACTGGCATTCCCGATAGTGGGATTCCAGATGATATCGACAAACTTCTTCCAGAGTCTCGGAATGGTGTCAAAATCTGTATTCCTTTCACTTTCCAGGCAGATTCTGTTCCTTCTTCCGCTGCTGTACACCCTTCCTCTGTTTTTCGGGGCCGAGGGCGTGTGGATAAGCTTTCCGGTATCTGACTTTATGGCATCACTCATGACAATTGTCATGATAAGCAGACTGTTCAAGAAATTCAGCATACTCAAGGACGGTGACGAACCGTCAATATTGGGGAGTCAACTATAGAAGGCATACATCAATGGAGAAGAAGACAATTATCATAAATGTCGGCAGGCAGTTCGGAAGCGGAGGAAAGTCCGTTGCCATGGAATTGGGCAAAAAACTGGGAATCCCCGTATATGACAATGAATTGATCAGCAAAGCTGCACAGGACAGCGGCTTCAGTGAAGATCTGTTTGAGAAAAGCGATGAGAAAAGAAGGGCCTTTTCCATATCTTCAAGGCTCTCGGACCTCATAGGAAGCCAGGCCGAGAATTATGTAAGCGACAAATGGCTCTTCAGCATACAGAGCGAAACAATCCGCAATATAGCAGAGCATGGCTCCGCCGTCATTGTGGGAAGGTGTTCCGACTATATACTCAGAGACTTCGGATGCACTCTGGATGTATTTCTGACGGCACCGGAGCAGGTGAGAAAGAAACGGATTGCGGAAAGATGCGGACTTACTGAGGAAAAGGCCGAGGCCATGATGGAGAGCATGGACAGAAACAGGCAGGAATATTACAACTACTACACTTTCGGCAACTGGGGCACGGCATCCAATTACGACATCTGCATAGACACTTCAATCCTGGGAATCGAAGGCACAGCAGACCTTATCATAAGTGTCGCAAAGGCAGCCGGCCTGCTTTGACAGAAGGAGGATTCATGAAAAAGAGATGGCGTGCAATAGCTGCATCAGGTATTTTTGCCGTCGGGGTAATTGCCACCGGCTTTGTAATCATACACAAGCCTCTGCCTAAGCCAGCCCCAATTGTACCTTCGAGAATAAGGCTGAATGAGATTCTTACAAACGACATGTCCGACACTCCGGAACTTGCAGGACTGGACAGAAAGGTAAGGTCATTCATGGCACACTGGCAGATCAAGGGGACGTCCCTTGCCGTCATGCGGAACGATTCTCTTCTGTATGCCAAGGGATACGGATGGGCGGACCAGGAATGCGGCACTGAAATGGAGCCTGGACATATACTGAGGGTGGCATCCGTTTCCAAGCTCATGACGGCCGCAGGCATAATGGTGCTGCAGGAGAGGGACTCTCTGCATCTGAGTGACAAAGTATTCGGACCGGAAGGCATTCTTGACGACCCATTATATTCATCACTGATAAAAGACAAAAACATCTACGGGATTACGGTCGAGCATCTTCTGCGCCATCAGGGAGGATTCTGGCGTGACCCGATGTTTTCTTCACGCGATATAATGCTCCAGTTCGGGAAATCCTGTCCGCCGGATGCGGAAGATTTCTGCCGTGCCGTGCTTGGCCGTCCCCTGAGGTTTATGCCCGGCACCTCTCAGAAATACTCCAATTTCGGTTATCTCATCCTGTCCCTGATCATAGAAAAGGTATCAGGAAAAACGTACGGCCAATTCATGAAAGAAGAAGTCCTGAATCCTGCCGGATGCTTTGACATGCATATTGCCGGCAACTATTATTGCGACAGGAGAAGCAATGAGGTACGGTACTACACCCACGAGGGTGACGGAAAATATATCGAAGATTACAGCGGAAACGGAGAAATCGTGGAAAGGTGCTACGGAGGCAACAACATAAGCGTCCTTTCCGGTGCTGGTGCATGGTGTGCGTCTCCCGCTGAAATTGCAAGATTCGTGGCTTCCATTGACGGAGATCCCGGAGTCCCGGACATTCTGTCGCAGAAGAGTGTCGCTGCCATGACAGAATACTTTGACAAAGAAACATTCTCGCTCGGCTGGAATGACACCGACCCGGGAAAGGGATGGAGCAGGACAGGAACATTTTCCGGCACGAGTGCATTGGTCAAGCGGTTCCCGGACGGAGAATGCTGGATTCTGGTCACAAACACAAGTACATGGAAAGGTCCGGGACTGGCCCGCTATACAGACGCTCTGTTCAAAAGCTGCCGCGAATTATACAGCGGAAAATTTCCGGAACAGAATCTTTTTGAAAAACAGTACTGAAACCAAACAAAAAGAGACCTGCAGCAGAGTCAATGACCCGTTTGCCGGTCTCTTTCCAGTTTTTGATTTTATGATTCAGGCCGAAATGTTCTAATTGGCGGGAGCAAAACCGAGAGCGTGCACATTCACCGCACCACCGTCACCATACACATAAACCGTAGCCGTTTCATTTGTATCTGACAGATGTTCCGCTGTAATGACAGTCTCAACAACCGCAGCATCGCTTGAGACAGGAGCAAATTCATTGTAGAGCAAAGTTGTTACAGCTGCGCCGCCCACATTCTTTACCAGCAGGACTTTGGCAGGCCTGTCAGCAGCTGAGCCTGAACTTGATATTATTTTGTGTGTAACAGTCCCGGGAGACGTTATCTTGAAAGAGATGTAGCCTCCTGTAGGAATGCCGTCAGCACCGACTTCAGATTTTGCATTGAATTTAGCCCTCGGCTTGGTAGGCTCTACAGTCAGGGACTTTCCGGATGTAGCAGCAAGCGTGAACTTGCCTTCCAGATGTTTTGTGCCTGCAGCTATGTCTGTAACTGTCATGGCTGAAAGATCAAGTTCTTCAGCAACCTCAATTGCAGACGGGTCTGAAGGAATGCCGGAAGCGGAAGCCTGTGCAGGTTCATAGCCGACAGCATATACATTGCAGTTGCTCAATGCGTACACATATACGACGGCAGCTTCAGTAATACCTGCAAGCATATCCTCCGTAACCTCAGTCACAAAAGGTTCTGCACCGCTGCTTACCGGAGCATAGTCCTCAAACAAGGTTCTCACGGTCTTCACTCCTCCCACAGATGTGACAAGTGCAACAGCATATTTGCGTGTGGCGTCCCCCGAACTTCCTGAAATCACCTTATGTGAAATCTTTCCGTGCCTTGTTATCTTGAAAGATACATATCTGTTGGAAGGTATGCCGTCAACAAGTGCAGAAGCACCGCCGAATTTGTACCTGTTACCGTCAAATGAGGCCTTTCCGCCGAACGTAAGCTTGCCGATTTCAAGATGCGAACCGTCATCAATAGTTGCACCGGCAAATCCGGAAGCCGCATTCAGTTCAGTAAAGTATGTCTCAGTTATTGCAGACGGGTCCACAATCTCACCGCCACCTACAGGCAGAGGTACATCATTGACCCTGAAAACAATCTCAGAAGGAAGAGATTCTGAGCGGATATAATCATCCGCAGACGGAACTGCAACGACTGCCACTGTAAAATCCTCACCCGGCTCTTCGACAGAAAGAGTCTTTGTTTCGATTGAGAAAGCTGTCTCTGCCACTGTTGTGGTCTTTCCATTGAATGTAACCTTATAGGAAGCGGCATAGTCTACAGCCGGCCAGGTTATGCAGACTGTCTCATCAGCCCTTTCATCAACCTCCGTTTTGTCTGCAGACAATACAGGTGAAGCGAGAACTGTATTCAGGACTTCAACATCATCTGTCCACTGCAGGAAAGTCATGGTAACAGGGTTGCAACCATAGATATAAATCATACTCTCACCGTCGACAGAAGGGAAAGTCACCTTACTGAACTCCTCGCCCGCAGCAACAGAGGCATTCACAGCACCGTCAAGACTCACTGTAAGATGCGAATGTCCGTCACCGGCAGCAGCAGAAAGAACCACTGAGCCGGGTCCGTTCACCTTGAATCCGATTCCTCCGTCAACCGGCGCTCCGTTTTCATCAAGCACCGCGCTTCCGGTAAAGGCAAATCCTTCAGAAGTGAAGTTGACAGGCATATTCTTCACATAGAAACGTATTCCCTCACGCACCATGTCCTTGTCAGCGGCCTTGCGGAATGCCTTGCCGTCCGTAAGATTCCATGTCTTCACTGCCTCTGTAACTCCAAGAGTCAGGTCCTCAGGAACCTCAACATAAGCCGCGAACCATCTCGGGTCACCGGCACGGGCCTCCATTACAGCAGCATCAGTAATGTTGAGCTTGCCGCCCTCGCTGTCCACGCACGGATCCTTTCCGAGTTCATAGCTTGAATTGACAAGCACTCTCGCTTTTCCTGCTGAAATGGCATCAGCCAAGGCAGCTGCATCCAGCTTTGAAGGATCAGTCTGAGGTATGAAGAATCTTCCGTAGCAATTATAGAAGAAATTTCCGGAAATTTCAGTCGGGAATGCAGAAGTAGAGTTCTTTGCAATCAGGCAGCACCTGTTCTTCGAGTCATTCATATTCAGGAAGACATTGTCCTTCAAAATGAAGCCAGAAGCGATTGCAGCCCTTATGTTGAATATTCCGTTATTGTTGCCATTGTCCACATAACAAAGATTATTCAATGTACAATTGGTCATTGAGAAGGTCTCAACTGCAGCATTGGCATCAATACGGAACCAAGTACGCGCACCGTCATTAAGGGTACAGTTCCGGAAAGAAATCTCGCCCATTTTTGAACTTTGGCGGATGTCAAAGCAGTCACCTCCGTCACCTGCTACTCCTGACACCACTACACTGTTGTAAGTCATGCGTTTTACGCTTGCTCCCTTATTGTCATAATAGACACCTCTCTGATAACCGTCAAGCTCGCAGTTAAGAACTGAGATATCTTCCATGTCATTGGCCGCATTGATTGTAATATGATGCGTCTCGGCTCCTGCGACTTCAAACCTGAGTCCTTCGCAATGGATGGAACCTACGCCCTCGCCTACTGTGAAACGGCCGTTGATTACAGGCATGGCACCTTCTGTTGTTCCCTTTCCATAAATTTCAAGAGAAGCGACAAGAGCCATTTCTCCAGTGACATAAGCAGTGTCATGA
Organism: uncultured Bacteroidales bacterium; assembly: GCA_947177525.1. Lineage (GTDB taxonomy): Bacteria > Bacteroidota > Bacteroidia > Bacteroidales > UBA932 > Cryptobacteroides. Next base: position 7,198 of record CAMWUW010000015.1, read on the forward strand.
TATTCCACGAAAATCTTTGATGCCCCGTCACTTACAGCCTGAAGCAATGCAGCCGTAGTGCTTACCTCAACCGCACCGTCTGCAGAAGGCCTTGTCCATGCAGTCACATGTCCCCTGTCTGCACTTTTGAAATGCACTGCAAGAGTGTAATTTACAGAAGGAAGCAAACCGGTAACTTCTATGCTACCTGCCTTAACGGCATCATCTCCGACAGGAAACTCCGTATACTCATCATCTGCATTCAGGGCAGGAGTAATGCGTATGTGGTCTACCTCAGGGTCTGCCGTCCATTTGATTGTGATGGAAGATGAAGTCCTGTCCACTATCTCCGGATTCACGGAATTCTTGATTGCGTATGTCCTGAGCGCCCTGTCGAACACAGCCCAATGTGAATCTCCGATGGAACCGTCTCCGCTCTGTCCCTTGACACGTGCGTAATAAACCATATCAGCCTCAAGTGCCGCCGTATAAGGAAGTTCCTCAGCCGGGATTATGATTTCCTCAGCCAGTTCAGACATAGTCTCGTCAGCATAAAGTTCAAGTACAAAGCGCGATGCGCCCTTGGATTTGGTCCAGTTGAACTCTATATACTCGCCGTCAATGACTTTTGCAGAGAGTTCAGTCGGTGTAAGGCAACGTCCGAGAGTCACCTCATCCTGAATCATGACCTCTTCAGGAGCACAGCCGCTGAAAGCCGCTCCGGAAGCAAGCACAGACGCTCCCAATATTATTGCTGAAAATTTCAGTTTCATAATGCATGTATAATTTTAGGGATTCAATCAGAATCCATAGTCATTGAAAAGTGTTCCCTGGCTGTTGATCAGCGTAGCCTCAGGTATCGGCCACCACTGCTTTGCGTCAGGATCATTATTATAGAAGGAATCCAGTTTCTTGGATGCAGATTCGCTGTAGCCTCCGGTTTCGTCAGAAAGGAACTTGAAATAATTGGCCGTCTCCCCTTTCGAGTTTGTATAGCATATCCAGCCGTCACCTGCTGGGGCCGCATCCTTCGTAGCCACTTCACCTCTCTCATAGCCGTAGGTCTCAAGCGTGATTCCGTCCGCAGCATATCTGTACCAGACTGCAGGACCGAAAGAAGCGTAGTCACCTGTCCTGTCAAAGAAGTTCTTAAGCTCAGCCTTGGATTCATCCATTTTCTTCTTAAGCAGATTCCATCTTATAAGGTCATTCTTGCGGAGCATCTCACCGACAAACTCAAGAGCACGCTCGTCAACAATTGCATTGAAAATGGCATCATGGCCGGAAAGCGAGCTGACATAGGCCTCAGCTGCAGCCGTATCATCCTTATAGGCCCTTGCGCGGACCTCAAGAAGCCATTTCTTGGCATCAGTCTCATTTCCAAGTTCATTTGCAATCTCGGCAGCCATGAGGAGAATGTCAGAATACCTCATATATACAGGCTTGATTCCGTCATCATTTCCTCCCGTATATGGAACACTGGTCATCCAGTCAAACCTGTATTTGCCGAAATACCAGTCATTTGGACCTGAAAACATCTGCTTGTCTTTTCCGTCACTTGCCTTTTTGAAGAGGAAGTTGGCACAGCTAACATCACGCCTTGAATCCTTTGCACCGTATTTCCAGAACAATGTAGGCACAGGTCCTGCCGTACCTCCGCGGTTGCTTGTGGTAGGAGACCATACAGTGCTGCCTTCATTGCGGATGGCAAAGGTATAGTTCCATCGTCCGCGGCTGTCAGAAGAAGGTATGACATAAATGACTTCCTTTCCTGCAGTAATGTCCATATTGTTGAAATCACGCCACAACTGCTCATAGCTGCCGTAAAGTGAGAGTCCAGAATGCTCGATGACATCCTCAAGAGCAGCAAGCGCCTTCGGATAGAGCACATCCTTTGACAGTTCCGGGTCTGACGAAAGCCTTACGCTTCCGGGATTGCCGGTGCCGACCTGTCCGTCATCAGGCCTGAGTGAATAGCCTGAGGCCATGAGCGCGATACGTGCATAAAGCCCCTTGGCAAATGCAAGGCTCGGGCGGTCAGTAGTCATAGTGGCCGCACTCTTGCCGGGCCATCTCATATAACGTCCGGCTTCTTCCAAATCAGCAAGAAGCTGCTTATAAATAACGTCCTTGTCTGACTTGTTGAGATAGATTGTTTCAGGAGAAATAGGCTCAAAACGCGCAGGCACCTCTCCATAGGCCTTGAGCATCTCTGTATACAGAAGAGCACGTGCACACAGGGCCTCGCCAAGAAGAGCGGCCATTTCGGCATCTCCCTCTGGATTTCCGTATTTGCGGATTCCCTGTATCGCAAGGTTTGCTCTCTCGACGCCTCCCATGAGTTCATTGTAAGGTCCGTTTGCAAGATTGAGCTGCGAATTGGTAGCAGTCATAGAATATCTCGGTATATCGGACTTTTCATCCTTTGTCGTACTGTTATAAAGTTCGATATCCGTATTGAAGCCGTACCATGGAAGATAACGTCCGCGGTGGCAGTTTGTGTGCCCGAACACTTCATAAATGCCGAACACATTATATTCCGCAAGGGTATAGTTGGAATAGACCACGGTCTCGTCAAAAGAAGACAGAGTCGGCGATGTAAGGTCGCATGACGTAACGGCAGCAGTCATTCCGGCACCCAAAATCAGTATTTTATTCAACAGTTTCATTTTGATTCAATTTAAATGTCCGCATTTATCAGAAAGTGACATTAAGTCCGACCACAAAGCCTATGCTCTTAGGGTAGGCTGAATAGTCAACTCCCGGAGTCAGAGGAGTCTTGCGCCTTGTATCAACCTCAGGGTCATATCCAGTGTACTTTGTGAGGCAGAACAGATTTGTTCCCGTCACATAGACACGCAGTTTCTGCATCTTTATCTTCATTGTCCACTTCTGAGGAAGAGTGTATCCGACGGTAGCAGACTGAAGACGCAGGAAAGAGCCGTCTTCCACCGCCCAGTCCGAGAACACGGCATTCTGAACACCGGGATTCCACATTTCAGTGCCTGCATTTATTTCGTTAAGACGATCAGCATCCGTTATCTCCTCACCTGTTGTCCAATCGATATTTGTCCATCTGTTCTCTACATTGGCAGACTTGAGCAGATTGCGGTTTGAATATTTTCTGGAATGGTTGAACTCAATCTTGTTGGCATTGTAAATCTTGTTGCCGAACACATAATTGAAGTTTGCAGAGAAATCAAAGCCATAGAGATATCCGGAGAGATTGAATCCTCCTACTCCAAGCGGCTGTGCATTTCCGATTATCACCTTGTCGTTGGCGTCAATCTTGCCGTCTCCAGCATCCGGAATTCCGTCACCGTCAGTATCGACGGTAAGCTGATCCTTTATCTTCATTCCGCCCGGACGGAAGAAATCCTTTCCGATTAAAGCAGAGGCATCTACGACCCCCTCGTTAGGAATCCACTTGCCTGAAGTTGAGTCATAAGTAAAGTCATCTGCCGTATAGCGACCGTCAGACTGATATCCGTACATGTCGCCGAGCGGACGTCCTACAGTAACCAGATAGTCCGCACCTACTTCAGTGGAAGCCCACTCAGTCTGCGCCTCAATCCTGTCAAGTCCGCCGAGACTGGTCACCTTGTTTCTGTTGAGGCTTATGTTGCCCCCGAGGGTAAGTCCGAAATTCTTCTTCTCGAAAATCACGAAATTAAGGGAGGCCTCAAAACCGCGGTTCTGGACTGAGCCGAGGTTCCTGTACTGCTCATCATATCCGGAACCTGCAACCGGGAAGGCAATCAAAAGGTCCTTGGTAGTATTGTGGTATACCTCGACTGAACCGTTTATGCGGCTCTTGAGGAAAGAGAAATCAAGTCCGAGGTTATGCGACACCGTAGTCTCCCATGTAAGGTCCGGATTGGCCATGATTGTCTTGTTGTTGACCTTTGTGGTGCCCCACCATGTGTTGCCCATGGATATCCATTGAGTGTTGTTTGCCTGGAAATACTGTGACGACACTCCGGAAGGGATATTGTTGTTTCCTGCCGTACCGTAGCTGTACCTGAGCTTCAGATTGTCAAGCCATGATGCATTCTTCATGAAGCTCTCATTCGAAATTGTCCATGATGCCGCAGCCGAAGGGAAGACACCCCACTGGTTGCCCATTGTGAACTTAGAAGAACCGTCCGCACGTACTGTAGCAGAGACCGCATACCTTCCGTCATAGTCATAATTTGCCCTTCCGAAGAATGAGAGCAGCTGGTCATTCGGATTATAGAAGTTATTGGCTGCCACCGGTGTACCTGACGCCATGAAATTCCATGACATTGAGGAATCAAAGAAGGCCGGAAGTCCCTCCACTGTCATGGAGAGGGTATTTGATTTGGTAAGGATATATTCCTGTCCCAAAAGCAGGTCAAGCCTGTGTCTGTTATCTTTGAACACATCTGAAAAATTGTAGCTCAGCGTATTGGTAGTGCGGTACTTTGTCCTGAAGAGGTCGGTATAGCGTGAAGCCGGCTGATTCTTGATTGTCGCCGTATTGCCTACATAATAGGTTGTAAGACCATAATAATAATCGTCTTCCTGAGAGTAGTCGTCAATGCCGCCCTCTACCTTCAGATTCAGATTATCTATGATACGCCATGTAACTGCACCATTTATAGTCCAGTTCTTGCGGACTCTTTTCTTGTCATTGTCATAGACAGACTTCAAAGGCGGAGCATTGTCTCCATAATCTTCTGCAAGGTCGGAGTCACTGGCGATACCTGTGATAGGAAACGGTGTATACTGCACGGCATGCTTAAGACGTCCGTTGCCTGATGTAGAACCTGCATCATTTAGGGAATTGGCTCCTGCACCCATAACCTCGGTACGGGAGTATCTTGCATTGATGTCGAAAGTGAGCTGCTTGATAGGCTTGTACTGTGTCTTGAAATTGAGGTTATCCCTCTTATAGTCAGAGCCGAGCATTATGGCCTTGTCCTTCATATGGGCATAGCTTGCGGTCCACTTCACTTTGTCGGAACTTCCTGACACGGAAACATTATGGTTGAACGTTGAGCCAGTATTGCCGAAAACCTTCTTCACCCAATCGTTTGCCTCTACATCACGGTACAGGTCCATATCCCCGAACACTCCGTATACGGAGACAAAGTTCTCGTCAACCTTGTTCCTGAGAACGGCAAGCTCGTACTGGTTTCTTACAAAATCATATGGGTCAGCGACCTCCACAGCACCGGCATTTGCCATCTTCTTCTGTCCCCAATAAGCATTGTAGCTTACGGAAATCTTTCCTGAAGCACCGGATTTGGTAGTCACAAGCACAACACCGTTGGCTCCTCTGGAACCGTAGATTGCAGTGGAAAACGCATCCTTGAGCACATCAATCGACTGAATGTCAGATGCCGGAATATCGGAAATGCTCTCAACAGGAAAGCCGTCCACTATATAAAGAGGAGATGCATCCTGGGTAATGGATCCTCCTCCGCGGACACGTATTTTGATTTCCGCATCGGGGTCACCTTCCGTAGCAGTCACCTGCACACCTGCCATTTTTCCTGCAAGAGCCTCACTGACAGAGGCTACAGGAACTTCGGCCAGGGCTGCGCTGCCCACAGAGGTGACAGAACCCATCAGGTCACGGCGCTTGACCGTCGCATAACCGATCACGACTGTCTCATCAAGGAAATTCGCATCTTCGCTCAAAACCACATTGACAGTTGTGCTGTTTCCTATGACGATATTCTTGGTCGCCATTCCGATCATTGAGAAAACGAGAGTCTTGCCCTTGGCAGACGGAACATCAATGGCATAATCGCCGTCAATGCCTGTTGAGACTCCCAATGATGTGCCGTCAACGAAAACGGAAACACCGGCAAGCGGCTGTCCGTCCGTATCAGACACGACTCCCTTTATCACCTGGGCATCCAGCGCCAGCACTGTGGCGAAAAGCCCCGCGACAAGCAGAGAAATCCTGTATGTCAGATTTTTCATAAAAGAACTTTATTTGGTTAGTATTTGTGTTAAATTCTATGGTTCAGGGTGCGAATATACCGGATAGAAGCCAGTATCACGGGGAATTATTAACGCAATATCTGTACTTTTTGACACAGGCATGATTTTCCGTGTACGGTCACGAAATTTTTGTATACGTGCCGGCTTCATTCTGCTTTTCCACTATTTCCCGGACAATATAATGGAGGTACATTTCAAGATTCGTGTATCGCCCCTTGATGTCAAGCGTCTTCTTGTTGCCGTCAGATGCATCACTCCTGTCAAGTCCGAATTTGTCTTCAAACCAGTCAGGCATTCCGTCACCGTCGCTGTCCTGCGTCATTGCAAGTTCGGAAGCGTCAGCCTCATATGAGGGCCAGCCGCCGACTGCAGACTGCGTATCCACCAGCCCACCGGTTGAACCGTTTCCTCCGTCATTGAAAGAAGGAGTCCCTTTTTCTGCATCGTTGCAGGCCCTTTCATCAACAGAATCACGTCTCAGGGAAGCACCGCCGGCCTCAATAATCCTCTTGAAAGCCGTTCCTGCATCATGTGTAGTAGTATATATATCCTCACCGGAAGGTCCGTAAAGAGACTGTACAGCTGAAACGATCTCGGCAGACGAAGGTACAGTATTGGTCTTATGGTCATGCCAATATATCCCCGTTGAATTGTCAGCAGTTATATCCGCATAGCCGGTGTGCACATTTCCGTTCAGATAAAGTACCGGATAGCCATAATCCGTATTGGAAGACGTATACAGTCCGTTGGCATCCAGAAAATATTTCCTGTCCCTTGATGCCTGTCCCGGCTTGTAATAGTTTCCGACCATATTGAACCATGCCCCTTCTCCGCCATAGGTGGAATTGCTTCCCCAGTTATATACGGCATTGTTCCTGTAGTCTACATGACCTCTATGAGTATCAACACGTCCACCATATATCTCAGGGTGGTCAAACCGGGGATTGCGGCTGTCATGATTGGCAAGCATGTTATGGTGGAAGGAAGCATCACGTCCTCCCCATATCCCTCCGTAGCCATGGTTTCCCTTGCCGTGCACCGAATGCCTGAGGCTCTCTGTCAGGATGCACCACTGCATGGTGAAATTCCTGTTGGCATAGAATGAGGCACACTCGTCAATTGACCATGACATAGAACAATGGTCAAGTATAATGTCTGAATGATATCTGCCCCATACTGCATCCTCACCGTCATCTGCATTTGCCCCTTCATCTCCGAGACGGAAACGCACATACCTGATGATTACATTGTCCGCATCCACAACAGTGGAATAATTACGGATGCATATGCCGTCACCCGGTGCAGTCTGTCCGGCTATGGTAAGGTCTCCGTTACGGATGCGCAACTTCGACTTGAGAGAGATTATGCCTGCCACATCGAAGACTACAGTCCTCGCTCCGGAAGCCTCTACAGCAGCCCTCAGCGAACCCGGGCCGGAGTCTTCCAGAGTGGTTACATGGATGACCTTGCCTCCACGTCCTCCTGAGGTGTACATTCCGCCGCCCTCTGCTCCAGGAAAAGCCAGGACACCTCCATGCAGGTCCTCATTGGCAGGAATTGCAAATTCCGCATATTCTCCGGAAGGCTCCGGCCCCGGGTCAGGAAGACCTTCACCGGCCACTGCCGAAAGAGGCTCGGAATAGTCAGACGTACCTTCTGAAGTTCTTGAGCGCACTTTGAAAACATAGACGGCACCATAGGACACGCCATTGAATACGGCCCGCGGTTCCACCGGATTCTGCTGTGCGAAGAGGGAGCCGTCGGCATTCTCCAGCCTGGCCACATAATTCAGTACTCCCTCTTCTTCTTTCCATGAAAATCCGAGAGAAGAGCCGTCATTCACAATAATGACGACATCCTCAGGTACAGGAATCCCGGCAGGACCTGCATAAGGATCTTCACCGCTGCACGACAGACAGGCAGCAGACACAGCAATTGCAAGAATGAATTTAAATGCAGTTTTCATAGTTTTAGTCATATCTTGTTTCTTTTTTTATTTCCGTGGAGCACCGGTACGGAATCTCCGTCCGGCAACATCAGATTCATTGTCAATTATTCCCGGGAGTCCTGTGACAGATCCCGAAAATGATGCCTGTCCTTTCCTTACCTCTTCAACAATGCGCTTGTCTACGGCATCCCTTTTCTTAGAAGCCCCTGCATGACGGAGCACAGCCTTGTACGCATCGGCAGCAGGTACAGCATGGATTCTCTCCCTTGCCGCAAATCTTTCCGGGGCAGAAAGTTCTTCGTAGAATTTCTCCCATTTCACAATCTTGGACACCTCCGGAAGCCTCCCTGCATAATTTCCGTCCATTACGGCACTGCAGTCATACACATTTCCTTTTATATAAAAGTTGCCGGGAACCATGGAAGTTGATGCCGATGTGCTGACCTCAAGCCACCTGCCGTCAAGATGTCCGGTTGCCGGTCCCGGGCGCATCCAGTTGCCCTCGACATTAAACCATCCCTCTTCTCCTCCGTATATGGCCTTGATTCCCCAGTTATAAACGACATTGTTCACAAAATCAACTGTACCGCGCCCAGTAAGCATTGAATTGCCTCCATAAAGCCCCGGGTGGTCGAAACGCGGATTGCGGCTGTTGTTGTGCGCGAAAAGATTGTGGTGATAAGTCACATTCCTGCCTCCCCATATTCCGCCGTACCCGTGCCTGCCCTTATGGTGGACAGAGGCATTAAGCGCTTCGGAAATTATGCACCACTGCACCGTCGCGTCATGAATGTCATAGAATGATGCATTCTCGTCCGTAGCCCAGCTGATTGAGCAATGGTCAATCATTATATTGCCGCAGCCGCGTGCCCCCGCCGCATCGGTCTCCACGCCAGAGGAACTTCCGGTCCTGAAACGGATATACCTTACTATCACATTGTCTGCAGAAATGAAAAACTCGTGATTCCTGATGGTTATTCCTTTCCCCGGTGCAGTCTCACCCAGAATGGAGATGTAAGGGTTCCTTATCCTGAGAGGAGCGGAAAGTTCAATGTCACCGCTTACGGCAAATTTTACAATCCTCCGTCCCTCCGCCTCAACAGCATGTCTCAGAGTGCCCTCCGCACCGTCATCCGCAAGAGAAACAACAACATATTCACGGCCTCCGCGTCCTCCTTCAGTCCATTTTCCACAGCCTTCAGCACCATGGAAAGCCGGATCACGGCCGTCTGAAGCAGGAAACTGCCAGTCAATATTATGCATTGCCTCCCACTCAAGGGAAGCCCAGATGAAAGGTCCGATGCCCTTGCAGTCATTCTCTATGACAGGTTCGCTAAGATAATATGCAAAATCTCCCCTGCGGCCCTGCTTGCCACCAAGTCCTCCGACAGAACAGCAGGAGGTCAGATGCAGAAGCCCGTCAGCGTCCTCGCGTATGAATGCTGAAAGAAACCGTGGATACAGCCCCATTATATACTCACGGTAAGAATCATCCAGATATCCTTTTCTCAAACCTTTTAGAAAAGCATACATAAACATGGCCGAACATGTTGACTCCAGATAATTTCCTTCTCTTCCGGGACAATCCAGCACCTGGTACCACATTCCTGTCACAGGGTCGGACCATCGGGGCAGCACATCAGCAAAATGACGGAGAAGCCTGACAAGTTCCTTATGTCCCGGATGGTTTTCTGGAATGAAATCAAGCACTTCCACAAGTGCAACGGCAAACCACCCGTCACCGCGGCCCCATGCATGTTCAGAAAGCCCCGTCACCGGATCACACCAGAACATGGACCGTGACTCGTCCCATGCATGGCGGTAAAGGCCCGTAGCCGGGTCCAATGTATTTTCCGCCGCTGCCACAAGCTGATCCGCAATGTCCGAGAACAGAGAATCCTTCTGTGAATCCGGAGCGTATCTCGCCGTATACTCCGCATAAAACGGAAGAGCCATATACAGTCCGTCCAGCCATACCTGGTGAGGATATATCTTCTTGTGCCAGAACTCACCCGTAGAGGTTCGGGGCTGAGAGTCAATCTGCCGGCGTATCTTGCGCGTAACCCTCCGGTACCGCTTGTCTGTATCTCCGAACATGTCATGAAGATCAAAATAAATCCGTGCCGGACAGATATGGTCCACATTGCTGTCGGAAATCTTATACTTATAGACAGTACCGTCTTCCGTCGCCATAGTGTCGGCCCAGGCCCTGACATACGAAACGGCAGACGGAAGCTCATATCTTTTTGATGCATCCAGGAACGCCTTCAGTTCCAGACCGGTCGTATAATTCCACTTACGCTGTCCCTTGCGGCCGTCGAGCCATGTCGCATCGGGATTCCTCCTCATCTCCGACATTATCATCCTTACTGAATAAGGCTCAATGTCCTTGATTGACAAGGAAGAGTCTGCAGCGAAAGTTTGCTGCACTGCCGCAAAAATCATTGCAGCCGTCATCAAAACAACTTTATTCATATAGTTTCAGCCTCCTGATTTATTCTGTTTTATATAGTCCGCCGGAGAGATGCCGTAATGCTTCTTGAAAGAACGGCTGAAATATCCCGGATCGGAAAATCCGACCTTATAGGAAGTCTCTGAAACAGAATACTGTCCGCACTTCAGATAATACGTGGCCTTCTCCATCCTGAACTCCTGTATAAGCTCTACAGGCGACTTGCCGGTAAGTCCCTTTATCTTGTTGTACATGGAGGTCCTGCCCATCCCGACATACATTGCCAGCTGGTCTACTGTCACATCGGCGTCGGCCACATTGTCTTCAAGCCACCTCATGACTTTCTTTATGAGCTCCCCGTCCCTGTCTGTTATGACAATCTCTTCCGGAGCAATCTCAATTTTTCCTCCCCTCTTCCCTGACGGCCTGCCGCTATGCTGTTCTGACAGCATTGAAACAAGAGTCCTTCGCCTTTCGAGAAGATTGTCAATCCTGGCTATAAGCAATTCCATGGCAAAAGGCTTGGCAATATATCCGTCCGCACCGTACTTCATGGCCTTAAGGTGGGTATCATCCTCATGCTTGGCGGTAATCATAACAATAGGTATATGACTTGTAGCGAAATCAGCGCGCACATGATTGATAAGCTCAATTCCGTTCATCTGCGGCATCATAAGGTCAGTGACTATCACATCCGGAATCCAACCTTCGGAAATGACCTGAAGGGCTTCCTTGCCATTTGAAGCATCCCGCACCTCATATCTGCTGACAAGACTGTTCCAGATATAAACCTTCATCTCTGCATTGTCCTCAACTACAAGCACCTTCAAAGCTCCGTCAGGGTGAGAAGGGGCAGACTTGTACTTGCCCAGACCGTAGGACTCATTGCGGTGAATCTCTGCCGGGGCATCTGCAAACTGAACAGAATCACTGCTGAAACGTTCCTTTCCGACAGGAAGCCTTACAAAGAACTTGGAGCCGCCGTCATTATGTCCCTCAACCCAAATGTCACCTCCGTGTATATCAGCAATCTCCTTGCAGAAAGAAAGGCCTATGCCGCTGCTCGGCATTCCCCTGAAAGCCTTTGCTGTTCCTTTTGCAAAAGGTTCGAATATCATCTCACGCTTCTGTACCGGCACGCCTATTCCATTATCTTTCACCATAATGCGGTAATCGTCTTCACCTTCCCGATAAAGAATGCCGACCTCAATCTTACCTCCGTCAGATGTATATTTGAATGCATTTGACAAAAGATTGTATACCAAAGCTTCAATGCGCATAGGATCTCCCCAGACCATAAGAGAGTCAACCGAGCGTACCATACGCATTTCCATCTGCCTTTCGGAAGACATGTCCCGGAAGTCATCATACACTCCCTGAACCAGTCTGACAATATCAAACTGACTCACAGTCAGCCTCATCTTGCCTCCCACAATAGTCCTGATGTCAAGCAGCTGATTGACCAGTGTCATCATCCTCTTGGCATTTTTCTGTACTATCCTCACGCTATAGTCAGAAATTTCACCCGAAGACATTTTCTTGCTTATGTCATCAATCCCGCCGAGAATAAGAGTCAGAGGAGTCCTCAGTTCATGGGATATATTGGTAAAGAAGCGAGTCTTCACATTGCTCAGGTCCTGCTCAAGACGGACATCATTGCGAAGCTTTATCTGCGTAAAAGTCAGTCTTATAAGTGAAACCGCAAGCAGGATTCCGGAAAGAATGTAAAGCACGAGGGCAAAACCGGAGTTCCAGAAAGAAGGCCTCACCCTTACCGGGACGGTTACGGTCTCCGCCGGAAAGCTGTCCTCAGGATATGATGCAGAAACCTTAAAGACATACTTGCCGGGCGGAATCCTCGAATATGTTGCACTGCTGCTACCTGTGCCGGATATCCAGTTTTTGTCATATCCTTCAAGCATATAGGAGAAATTCAGTTTGTTCCTTGTGCTGAAATTGAGCGAAGCGAAGTCAATCCTGAAGAAAGAATAGTCATGAGGAATCACAATTCTGTCAGTAAAAGCCGTCCTGCGTCCATCTATGCTAAGCCCCGACAAAGTGAGCCTGCTGTCTTTCTGCACATGTCCGAAATCATCAGGATCAAACAAAAGGACATTGTCAAGAGTTCCGAATGCAAGCATGCCTTCTCCTGCAGGAGAGCACGCAGCCTCGCTGTATGCAACATGGGCCACACCGTCATATTTGGTGTAATTGATCACAGTCCCGGAAACAGGGTCATATTTTGACAGTCCCCTCTCCGTCGCAATCCATATCATGCCTGAAGAATCGTCTATGGCCGAATGCACAATATTGCTGGAAAGTCCGTCTGCAGTGCTTATCACATCGAAGCGCGGAATCCCGTCCTCAAAACAAAGACGGTTCAGACCTCCTCCGAATGTACAGAGCCAAGTATCGCCTCTGCGGTCTGTGAATATATATATCACGTCATTATTGCCGAGAGAACGTATGTCACCTGGGATTTTTTTGACAGTGTGAAACTGTGTAAGTTCAGGTGTTTCAACCGGTTCAAACCAGATCAACCCGCCTACGGCCGCAACAAGCATCTTACCGTCCGGCATGCAGTGCAGATATCTGACCCTCTCTCCTGTCTCATCCGGATAATCAGGGAAATTGCTGTCCACCGTTATGAACTCGTCACAGTCAGGATCCGGCAGCATTGACAAAGCACCTCCGTATGTTCCTACCCAGATTCTTCCGTCCATATCCTGAGCTACGGAATAAATATTGTCCGAGCTTATTGAACCAGGGGAAGAATCCGCCGTGAAATGCTTCCACCTGAAACCGTTCCCGTCAGGAGTCATCCTATAAAGTCCGTCACCTTTTGTGCCCAGCCAAATATTTCCGCAGGAATCTTCAAAAATAGAATATATCACGCCGATGTCCCCGCTCACGGCATCAGGGAAATGCCTGCAGCTGCGCATGTCCGGACTGTACATATAAAGTTCCCTGCTTTTTGCCGCCACCCACAGATTCCCGTTCCTGTCACGTAACATGGCCCTGATCTCAGACGAGGACATGCTGTCCTTGGAGCGCGTGGGAGGCACCAGAGTCCTGCATTTCGGACTTACCACAGTAACCCTCTCAAGCCCACGCCCGACGGTCGACATCCACAGGACACCGGAACTGTCGATATGATAGCATGGCACACCGTTCATGAAACGGCAGCCGTCCGCCCTCTTCACATTGTCCAAAGGAACTATCTCATCCGAATCACGGTCATAATATCCGAAGCCCCAGTTGTTCATCTTTATCCACAGAAGCCCGTCATGATTACGTACAGTTGCAAGAGTATCAGAATAATACGACATGACATTCCTTTCGTGTTCATAATGCCTGAAGCTGTCCTTATCTTCATTGTATGACCATATTCCCGTACGGTCTGTCGCAATCCACAACAATCCTTCCGGATCAGGAAAGAGATACCGCACACGGCCCATGTCATGCCTGTGCATCACAACAGACAGGTCGGCCGGATCAATTGTTGCGACAGCATTGCTGCTGAACCCCACCGAAAGTCGGTTCCTGTCCAGAATCATTGCCGTGGCACGGCCTGCACCCAATGATGCAAGATCCGTCCTCACCTGCTCTCTCGTCTCCATGTCCACAGTAAGGAGGCAATCGGATGACAGAAAATGCAATTTGTGGCCGTATTCCGCAAAAGCAGCCACATCTGAAATCCTTGAGAGAAGACAGGACTCATCTTCTTTTATAAGAGCTATCCCCGTTTCAGACACGGCATATACAGAACCTGCAGAATCTTCATAAATATGGCTCACAGCCTTCCCGACATTATGTCCGGAAGAGAAAGACACGGCAGACAGGTCCGGAGATATTTTCATGAGTCCGTAGCCGGAAAATGACACCCATACATCGCCTCCGGGAGAGCAATGCACATTCACAGCCTTCGGACTGCCCCAAGGAAAGCCGTCAAGTCCGGAAGGGATGGCCACAAAATCACCCGTATCCACATCAAAGCGGTACAGATGATAATCATAGGTCATGAGCCACAGATAGCCGGAAGCATCCTCACGGACAGACAAGATCCTGTTATGCGACAAATTCGAATAATCTCCGGGCAGCATCGTATAGTTGACAAAACTGTTGCCGTCAAAGCGGCTCAGTCCGTACCATGTGCACAGCCACAAATATCCCCTCCTGTCCTGATGAATATCGCATATTGAATTGTGAGGAAGACCGTCATCCGCAGAATAATGCTCAAAAATGAAATCAAGCGGTTCCGCCAATGCATCGCCGGCAAGAAGTACTCCCCCTGAGAGAATGAGCGATGCCGAAATTTTCTTTAATATTCCTGAACTCATAACAAAACCCTAAACGGCTATAATCTGTAAAGTTACTAAAAAACCTTAAAGAACCATTCCGTCTGCACAAGGTTTCCGTGCTTGTCTGTCTCAGCACCGCATCTAAGGACATTTTCAGGCGTATATCTTTTCAAATCAGAAGGTTTCAGGAAATGCGCCCACTTGACACGCTCCTTTTTGCCGACTGCGCCTGCCCCCGTATTTCCATACTCGGCGTAAAACACAGTCTTCTCCGAATATGGCTTGTTCCAGTTGTGCCATCCTTCCTTGCGTATATGGTCAGAAAGCTCGCAGCAGATGAAAACGGTTTTGGCAAAAGGTCTCCATGGACGGCCAAGCCAGACACCGTCCACTCCAGGCGTATGCACAAGACGGCAATTGTGGAACACATAACCGAACTCCTCACCTTCAGGAGTGGAGGCAGCTGTTATATAACTGTTTTTCTTGCTTACTATTGTGCAGTCCTCGAACCAGCAGGTCGATGCACCGAATATGAAATCTGTAGTTCCTTCTATCAGGCAACCGCGGAAATACTGTTTCTGATGCTTTCCGTATGTGTATATAGTATCCTGGTTGGCAAGAAAGAGGCAGTTTATGAATGCCACCCTGTCTGCATCTACAGTAACCGCGCATGCCTGTCCGATATCCGGTCCCTCTCCGGCAGAATTTTCAATTGTAAGATTCTCGGCAAGAAAGTCATCTGCGTATACAAATAAAGACGAAGTGGCGGAAGTTCCCATTTCGTGGCCTGTGACATCTTTTTTCTTTGCATAGTCACTCCAAGTGACAACGGTTCCGCAGGCAGACTGCCCTATCAGATGAAGCCTCTGCTTGCAAGGAGGGACAACAACCTTCTCCTCATACCTTCCGTCCTTTATATATATGGTAATCCCACCATGCCTGCAATAGTCAGGAGCGGCATTGACTGCATCCTGGACAGTAAAAAAATCACCGCTTCCGTCTTTTGCAACCACAAAATCATATTCGACGACATGAGAGGCCAATACAGGCACTGCCTTGACTATTTCCGGCAAAAGAAGTTCAACAAGTTTCCTTGCTCCGGCTGCATTTGTATGCGTATTGTCACAAAGACCGTCCGGATGTCTTGGATTAGTGCCCTTTTCAACCCACATATAATACTTCCTTGACGGAACATCACCGATTCCGGACAGCCACGCCTGGGTCACGGAATTTGCATCAATAAAAGGTATTCCGTATTCCCTGGCAACCTGTTCCGCTGCCGCCGGATAATCCCCGTGGCAAGCAGTCTTCAATTTCCCTTCACCGTCGAACCACCTCCTCGAAACAGGGGTAAACAGCACAGGGTGAGCACCCTTATCCAAAGCAAATTCCACAAAGACACGCAGATTGTCCATATATGCACCGAAAGGAGCAGCATATCTCGTCGTGTCAGATTCCTTGGAATCATTATGCCCGAACTGTATGAAAAGCCAGTCTCCGGCATTCAGGTCGGACTTCACCCTGTCCCACAATCCGAGAGTACGGAAACTTTTTGTACTGCGCCCGTTCTGTGCGTAATTGACAACGGTGACATTTGTATCGAGATGAGACTTCAGCCTCTGGCCCCAGCCTCTTTCCGGGTTTTCATACGAAAGTTCCTTGTCCGCCATAGTGGAATCCCCCATAAGACGGAGCACAATCTTGTCCTGCGCATAAGAAACAGCTGAGAGAAGCAGGGCAGCTGCGGCAACAGCAGTCATTTTCTTCATAACGATTCCCATCAGTCAATAACAACATTGTCAGAATTATGGCGATATACATCAGGGGAAGGCCCCGATGCATCGCGGCAGCCAGTCATGCGTACACTGCGGCAATTGGCAAGGACATATCCGGGACCTTCAGACTGGCGGACCTCCACATTCCTGAGCAGGATTCCGGAAGAATAACGCAATTCTGCCCCGAGTCCGGAAACAAGCACACAGTCCTCCACTCTTATATTTTCAATATTCTTTTCCGGTATTCCGTTGAAATACATTGCCCTTGAGGCACCGCTGCACACAATGCCGCTGATGTATATGTCCTTGAACTGCGGTGTTGTCTCATCAACCGGAACATACTCCACATCATACGGGCTCCTGCCGTCTGCAGCAGCCTCCAATGCGGATTTCCCGCCATAATGCAAATCAAACAGCAACGGCTCCGCAGGTATATCCATCATGACAATGTCACTGATGTATATATTCTCGACCACGCCTCCCCGGCCCCTGCAGCTCTTGAATCTCAGGCCGACATCCGTCCCGAGAAAGCGGCAGTCCGAAACTCTTACATTGGCCACGCCCCCGGACATCTCGCTTCCCACTACAAAGCCTCCGTGCCCATGGAAAACGATACAGTTGTCCACAATCAGATTCCGGCAAGGCCTTGCCCTCCTGCGTCCGTCCTCATCTTTGCCTGATTTCACGCATATTGCGTCATCACCCACATCGAAGCTCGAATTTATTACCAGGACATTTTCGCATGAGTCCACGTCAAGACCGTCCCCGTTCTGTGAATACCAGGGATTGCGCACTGTAATATTATTTATTATCACATTGCGGCACATCAGCGGATGAATGTTCCAGCATGGAGAATTCTGGAAGAGACAGTCTTCAAGAAGCACATTCTCGCATTCCCTGAGACCGACAAGAACCGGCCTGAGATATGTCTTTACCGAATTCCAATCCTCCTCTGTCACAAGTCCCTGCGGCACATTGAATGCATCGCTTACGGCAGAGCCTCTGAAAGAGCTTGAATCCGGATACCAGATATCACCCTTTGCATTGGTAAATCCTCCTCCGGCAAGCAGTTTTTTCCATTGTGACGGAGCCATCTTGGACTTTTTGACCTGACGCCATGAATCACCGTTCCCGTCAACAGTACCGCCTCCTGTAATTGCAATATTTTTGGCACCGTATGCATTTATAGGTGCAAGACAACGCCTTGTATCCAGTCCCTCAAAAACAGTTTCCTCGATAGGATACAGTTCCCTGTCATCGGAAAACAACAACACGGCATCAGGCTTTATGTGCAGTTCAATATTGTCCTTCAGCGTCACGGGACCGGTCAGCCAGACACCGGCCGGAACAACCAGACGGCCGCCCCCGTTTGCGCAAAGTGCATCAATGGCCTCGGCAAAAGCCCTGCTGTTCAGCGTGACTCCGTCACCGATGCCTCCGAAATCCCTTATGTCCACCTCTCTTGCAGGAATCACCGGACGGCTGACTCTTGCCATCTCAAAAGGAAGGTCCTTGTAAAGATATTCAAACTCGTAGTCTGAGCATCCTGCACAAAAGGCTGAGCATATTGCAAGCAGCAATGCAGGACGTAAAAGTTTAGTGTAATGTGCGGTCATGTATGAAGCCTTTATTCTCTGGTGCAAAATTAGTCAAGAGATTATGCACAGGCTGTGATTTTTTGCCGCAAAAAAGTGATTAATCTTCAGAACAGTCCTCCAATGTGCCAAAACGGCATTATTCTTCCTCCCAATCCTCTGACTTGCCGAACTCTCTGCCGGCAAAAAGTTCGGCAAGCCCGGAAATCTGCCTGAGGCGGAGCAGCTCGTCTTTTGACATGCCGATATTGCGGAGAATCCACGCGTCCGACATGCCTGACTTAGTAAGTTCCGACACAATGCTGCTCATAAGCTCAACGGAATGCGTGCCGCGTGCCCTGTTGTGGCGTATAGTGGACACCATGCGTCCCGCCACATCCTTGTCAATGACAGTAATCGGCAAAAGTCCGTTTTCACGCCGATATACCCTCTCAGACGTCTTCATTACCATATATCTGTGATATCCGTCCACGATTTCATATTCGTCGCGGTCCGCAACATAATAGCACACACATGGCATAGTGTACCCGTCCTCCCATATTGAAAGCTCAAGCAGCTTCATCTCAGGAGGGGCCACCACATTGGGATTGTAGTTGTTGGCCGCCACTTTTTCCACTGGAACGGCCATGACATTGTACACCGGGCTTTTAAATTTTTCCATCACTCAGCAGTTTATATTTTTCCATGACCTTTTCTTTTCTCTCCCTTTCAGTCTTTGTCAGCGCGAAGCCCATGTATTTGCACACATGGTCATTCTTGAGTATGCAGATGCACATCCGCTTATACGTAGGAATCTCACGGAATTCCGGAATATCGATATCATCAAGGTATTCCATCCTGACAGGCTTCTTGTCCGTTTTGTATGACGCCTGGTCCCCGACTGTCAAATCAACCCCTGCTTTCCTCAGCTTCTCTATCACCTCATCACTCAGACAGCCTCCCCTGTTCCGCCAGAACCTTATGCTGACATCAAGCTTGTCAAGATAATTGCGGCGGGTCTCCTCCGGCAGTGTGCCGAGCAGGAAATACATATAATCTTTCCATGAGAACCCCTCCGGACATTTAATGGATTTCCATCCCATTGCAGTAGTATTGCCGTACATAGCGGCAAAATTCACCCCGTTCACGCGGCTGACCATACGGCCCCAGGTGTCAGGGTCGATTGCCCTGTAGACATTCAGCGAAGATATGGCCTCAGATATGAAAGGACTGGCAACCCTCTGCCTGCTGACCGGGACACCAGCAGCATGAAACAGGTCATAAAGACGGTTGTAGTCCCATCCGAACTTTCCGTTCGCCGTCCAGATGTCCGCAGTTTTCCAGTCATATATCGGATAGGCGCTGCAGACTCCCTTTTCCAGCATCCTTGTCCATTTGTAGTTCCCCAGGCGCCTGCAGTTTTTGTCGCTGTGTATTGCACGCCATCTGTTGTAGCTTTCCTGAGTACGTATTCCGACCAGGCTGCATATTCTTTGGCATCCCTTCCTGCGCCGCAGCCACGAGGCAAACAGAGCCTGGAAATCATAATCCCAGAGTTCACTGCCGAAAAAATCGAAGTCCTCGGCCTTATAGCATCCGGACGGGCGTTCCCTGACCCACAGTTCCTTCTTGTCATCCTCCCACGGACGCCAGAATGACTGGTGCATTGACGTACATGTCACGACCTTGAAAGGGACACAGCAATGGTACACCTCAATTATGTCACTGTTGGCAGAAAGAGTCCTCTGTACATAGTCAGTGGTCTGCCGGTACTGGGCCTCATAGTCCATGTGGAAGACACCGAGCTTTCTGTCAGGGGCAAATCTGCGTATATATTCAATGCACAGATTGAGCAGCACTCCGCTGTCTTTTCCTCCGGAGAACGATACATAGACATAGTCGAAATAATCGAATATAATCTTCAGGCGCCGGAGTGCCGCCTCATATACATCCAATTGCCTTATCATTGCCCAGCAGAAGATATATAGTCCATCTTGTCATATTTCTTCCACTCACGGAAGGTCCGGAATCCGGCTGCATAGAATGCCGGGACATGACGCTTGTGGACGAGGGCGGACAGATAAGACGACGCGGCACAGTCTCCGGCGATCCGGCCTACAAGGGCGGAAATCGTCATTTCCTCATCTCCCCGTATATAATAATTGTCTATGCAATATCCTGACGAGGAGGGCTTGAGCGGCATGAATCCTGCCACCTCACCATTTTCAAGAGCAACGTACCATATATGACGGAACGAGGTCTTGAATGGGTAATTGTTATTTTGCCTAAGCACGGAAGGATTCATGACAAGAGGTGCCACAAGCTCATAGAGTTTCTTGTCCATTCCGTCCAAACGTATTATTTCCATGATGCAAATGTGTTGGTACAAAAGTAATATATTTCGTTTAATTGTTGTACCTTTGTGAAGATTATGATTCACATAAGTTCCGTTTGGAACAACACATAAACCTATATGAAAGGCACATATATATTTCTTGCCGACGGCTTCGAGATTTCAGAAGCCCTTACCACCGCGGACATGCTCCGCCGGGGAGGCGTCAACGTCAAAACAGTATCAATCTACTCGGACAGGATTGTGACAAGTTCCAACAGGACACCTGTGATAGCGGACATGACTTTCGGAGAATTCAAGGCATCGACTTCATTCGGGCCATGCCTTCCGTCCGATGTAATGATATTCCCGGGAGGAATGCCAGGATCGTCCAATCTTGCGGCATTCGGCAAACTTATGGACATAATGAGGCAGCATTACAGCGAAGGCGGGACAGTGGCGGCCATCTGCGCGGCACCTGGAGTCGTCCTCAGCAAGCTTCATGACATAAGCGGAAAGCGGATGACATGCTACGACGGATTTGAGGATATGCTCAAAGAAAAGGGTGCGGAATATGTCAGGGAAGGAGTCGTGGCAGACGGCAATATAATAACAGGACGTGGTCCAGGCTGGGCCGTATATTTCGGACTGCGCATTCTTGAGCATGTGAAAGGACGCGAGACAGCTGAGAAAGTCAAGGCCTCGCTTATGCTTTAGTCCCACTTTCCAAGACAACAACGATATGTCAAAAGTGATTTTCAAAGGCAGGACCGTGCTTGTCACAGGCGGAGGCAGCGGGATAGGTGAAGCCATAGCCTGCCAGTTTGCAAAAAAAGGAACGAATGTAATACTTACCGGAAGGCGTGAATCCGAGCTGCAAAGAGTCGCGCTCAAATGCAGCAGCTACGGTGTCAGGACATGGTGCAGGCAACTGGACCTTGAAAAAAAAGAATCCATAGACTCACTCGTGGAATGGATAAATGCCGAAGGGCATGAAATAAGTTTCTTTCTTCTGAATGCAGGAGTATCACAAAGGGCAAAGGCTCTTGAAACCGGCATAGAGACAGACAGGAAGCTGATGGAAGTCAACTACTTCGGAGGAGTGTATCTGATAAAGAGCCTGAAAGAGATGATTCTTTCAAGCGAGAGCATACACATCGCAGTGGTGTCATCAATATCCGGGCTGTTCGGTTTCCCCCTGAGATCGGCCTACTGCGCAAGCAAGCGCGCAATACACGGATTCTATGAGTCCCTTGACCTTGAGTATCCCAACATACATGTAACCCTGCTCGTGCCCGGAAGGATACGCACTGAGATTTCCAGAAGTGCGATAACCGCCACGGGTGACAAGTTCGGGCAGATGGATCCGGGCCAGGCAAACGGCATGGATGCCGACGTATGCGCAGAGATAGCAATAAAGGCCATAGCCAGGGAAAGGCATCAGAAACTCATAGGAGGCACGGAATTGCTGATGGCACACATATACAGATACTGCCGGTGCCTCTACTGGAAACTGGCAGGAAAAATCTCTGCACACTAATGTGCTTCAGTTCATGGCGGAGCATACTACATGAATTATATATACAATAAATAATGGAAAAAAGAAAAGTGATCTGCGGAATACAGCAGGTCGGAATCGGAGTAAGAAACGTAGAGGAATCCTGGGCATGGTATAAAAACATGTTCGGATTCGATGTAAAGATGTTCGGAGATGAGGGAGTGGCCGAAAGGATGCTGCCGTACACAGGCGGGAAACCTCAGCCGAGATATGCAATCCTTGTGCTTAATCTGCGCGGAGGAGGAGGCTTCGAAGTCTGGGAGCCGCGCGGACGTGAATTGAACTATGTGAAGTTCACGCCGGAATTCGGAGACCTCGGGATTTTCGCATGCAAAGTAAAGTCACGCGATGTCCACGCGGCATACGCTCAGATGAAAGAGAAAGGTGCCAATGTGCTCTGCAGTCCGCGCAAGTCACCTTCCGGCAAGGAGCACTTTTTCGTCCTTGACCCGTGGGGCAATCTGTTCGACATCGAGTCAGATGACTATGTATTCATCAACGAGGACAAGAATACTGGAGGAAACAACGGGGCGACGCTCGGAGTGTCCGACATGGAGAAGTCAATCAAATTCTACAGTTCCATAATGGACTATGACAGGATTGAATACGATGTGACCGGGGTATTCGATGACCTCAAAGGAATACCTGGAGGAGAATACAGGCTGCGGAGGGTAATGCTGTCACGCTCAAAGCCGATTGAAGGCCCGCTTAGCGAAGTTATGGGAACTTCACACATTGAGCTTGTGCAGCGCATCGGAGGAGAAGGGGTTCCTGCAGTAAGAAAGCTGTATGAAGGAAGACTCTGGGGAGACCCTGGATTCATCCATCTTTGCTTTGACATCAGGAACATGGAGGAGATACGAAAGGCTTCCGAAGCCCTCGGGCACAAGTTCGTATGCGACGGAGGACGCGACTTCAAGATGGGAGAGGCAGACGGCCACTTCACTTACATCGAAGACCCGGACGGAACTCTGATAGAATTTGTGGAGACGTTCAAAATCCCTATCCTCAAGAAATTGGGCATCTATCTGCATCTTGCCGACAGGGATGACAGCAAACCGCTGCCTTCATGGATCATGAAATGCCTGCGGTTCATGAAAAGCAAATAATCATGCCTTGCGGGAAAGCATGCTGAATATATTCCGGCATCCTTCCTCAAGAAGATCAAGGACAAGATTGAATCCCTCGGTTCCCATATAGTAAGGATCCGGTATATAGGTAATGTCACGGGTGGTCAGATAACTGGCCATCCTTTTGATTTTATGGGATGCTTCGACGGAGGGGGCAAGGTGCATAAGGTCTTCATAATTCTGGTCATCCATTGCTATTATAAGGTCGAAGTCAAGAAAATCCATTGAAGACACAGGACGAGAGCGGTGGGTGAGCTCATATCCGCGTGCTGATGCAGCCCGGCGCATCCTGCGGTCAGGCAGTTCTCCCTGATGTCCGCCGTATGTACCTGCCGAATCCACACTGAAAAGTTCCTGCATCCCGTTTTCCTTCACTATATGACAGAATATGCCATGAGCAGCAGGAGACCTGCAAATATTTCCCAGGCACACAAAAAGGATTTTGTATTTGTTGTTGCTGTCCAATTCGCTATGATTATTCATATTTCATCGTTTTACACAGTGGTCTGACATTTTCATTTCATCGTAAAGCAGCACAAAGATAGTCAAAGTTTTTCTTTCTTATCCGCCTGCCGGTTTCAGGAGGAGGGGGAAGCGGCCATGCCGTCCGCGTTACGCAAATCCCTGGTTCTCAGCCACATCCTTATAATCACCGCCCCGTTTTTGGGGCAGCGATTATAAGGAAACGATTGATTTGCAGGGGGTTGCGTATCAGGGAATTCTATTTGACGATTATTCTTTCTATCCTGCGCGGTACGGATGTCAGAACTTCGTATGGTATGGTGTCCAATATTTCAGCAAGTTCTGAAACAGCAGGAGAGTCGCCGAAAATGGTCACGGTATCCCCCACTTCTGCATCCACTCCCGTTATGTCAAGCATGCACATGTCCATGCAGATGTTTCCTATCGTAGGAACACGGTGGCCATTCAGCATGAACGATGCCTTGCCGCAGCCGAGATGACGGTCAATTCCGTCTGCATAACCGACAGGTATAGTTGCTATGACAGTTCCGGATGGGTCTATCTTTCCGTGCCTGCCGTAGCCCACAGTACCGTCTTCCGGGCCCAGTGTCTTGATCTGCAGTATCTTGCACTTGAATGAAGCCACGGCATCCAGCTTCACATCCGGCAATGCGCTTATGCCGTATATTCCTACTCCGAGACGCACCATGTCGAACTGATACTGCGGAAAACGTTCAATTCCGGCTGAATTAAGTATATGATACATCGGCCTGTATCCGATTGATTCCGCAAGGAAATCAGCATTCCGCACAAACATCCTTGCCTGGCCTACAGTAAATTCGTCACTTAAAGGATCCTCTGCCGCAGCGAGATGTGAATATATTGACTGGACTTTCACGCTGCCGCATGTCTTCAGAAACGAAGCAAGCTCTTCAAGTTCTCCAGTCATGAATCCGAGCCTGTGCATTCCTGTGTCAAGTTTCACATGAATCGGAAAATCACTTATCCCCTTCTTCTCCAAAGTCTCGCACAAGGCCTTGAGGGTATACATATTAGGTATTCCCGGTTCCAGCCCGCAGCTTATGATTTCATCGAAGAAATCTGTTCCAGCCGTAAGCACCATTATCGGAAGACGGATACCGGCTTTCCGCAGCTCCATACCTTCAACAGGATAAGCCACAGCAAGATAGTCCGCGCCGGCCTCTTCCATAAGCCCGGCAAACTCAACAGCTCCATGTCCGTATGCATTCGCCTTTACAAGGACGAGCATCTTGGTTGAAGCATCAAGCCCCGATCTGAAATATCTGTAGTTCGCGAGGCAGCCCCTAAGATTTATCTCCAGCCTCGAAAAATCATTTTCATTGAACATCGCCTCAAATTTTGACAGGCATGACAAAAATACAGTCACCACCAAAAAAACGGCCGCAAATTTACTAAATATTCTGACATAAATGCTATTTTTGTCGTTAGCTTGCTTTTTGCATAATGCAATATACTTATCTGTAAATTTTTAAAACAATATCAACATGAACATCTGGATCATAATGATCATTATCATGGTACTCAGCTTTCTGATTCAGCAGATGCTGCAGAGCCGTTTCAACAAGTATTCGAAAGTTCCTCTTTCCAACGGGATGTCAGGAGCGGAAGTAGCCCTCAAAATGCTGCATGACAACGGAATATATGACGTGAAGGTTGTAGCAGGAAGGGGCATGCTGACAGACAACTACAATCCACAGACAAAGACTGTAAGCCTCAGTGAGGGAGTCTATGCGAGCAGAAGTGTCGCAGCGGCCGCCGTTGCGGCGCATGAATGCGGACATGCCATACAGCATGCTGCCGGATACGCGCCTCTCAGAATGCGTTCCGCCCTTGTCCCAGTTGTCAGCTTCGCTTCAAACATAGTGCAGTGGGTGTTGCTTGCCGGAGTCATTCTGATAAACACCGTACCGTCGCTCTTATGGTTCGGCATCGGTCTTTTCGCCATGACCACCATATTCAGCCTGATAACACTGCCAGTGGAAATCAATGCAAGCACACGTGCTGTATCATGGCTCTCAAATGCAGGTATCACAGATTCCACAACGCGTCCCATGGCTATAGACGCCCTGAAATGGGCGGCCTACACATACGTGATTGCAGCACTCGGATCTCTTGCCACCCTGTTCTATTACATAGGTCTTGCAAGAAGAAACTGACAGCACGAAGACACATTCATTAACAACATTTCAATATGAAACGGATTTTATTTATGGTGGCCTCGGCAATAATGCTGCTGGCTGCTTCATGCTCGCAGTACAAATACGACACTGTGGCAAACGATCCCCTCAAGACAAAAATATACACTCTCGACAACGGTCTGAAAGTGTATATGAGCGTAAACAAAGAAGCCCCGAGAATCCAGACCGGAATTGCAGTCAGGGTCGGGGGCAAGAACGACCCTTCCGAGACCACAGGACTTGCCCATTATTTTGAGCACCTGATGTTCAAGGGAACCGAAAACTTCGGAACATCCGACTATGCTGCCGAAAAACCGATGCTTGACGAGATTGAAGCATTGTTTGAAGTATACAGAAAGACTGAGGACAATGAAAAAAGGGCGGAGATATACCACAGGATTGACTCAATAAGCTATGAGGCATCCAAGCTGGCAATTCCAAACGAATACGACAAGCTCATGTCTGTCATAGGAGCCAACGGCACAAACGCATTCACTTCATCTGACATGACAGTGTATGTGGAAGACATACCGTCAAACCAGATAGAGAACTGGGCTAAAATAGAGGCAGACAGGTTCAAGAATCCTGTAATCAGAGGTTTCCACACTGAATTGGAGACCATCTATGAAGAGAAGAACATGTCCCTAACCCAGGACAGCCGCAAAATATGGGAGGCACTTGACGCAGCCCTTTTCCCTAATCATCCTTACGGCACACAGACTGTTCTCGGCACACAGGAGCACCTTAAGAACCCGTCAATTACAAATGTAAAGAATTATCACAGGACATGGTATGTTCCAAACAATATGGCAATCTGCCTTTCAGGAGATTTTGACCCGGACAAGATGGTTGCCGTAATCGAGAAATATTTCGGAGACATGCAGCCGAACGACAATCTTCCTGTCCTTGAGTTTGAGGAGGAAAAGCCGATTGAAACTCCTATTGTACGCGAGGTATTCGGTCCTGAAGCAGAAAACATCATGATAGGATGGCGTCTTCCAAAAGCCTGTGATGAGTCAAGCGACATTGCGGAGATAGCAGGGATGGTGCTCTACAATGGCCAGGCCGGAATCCTTGACCTCGATGTCAACCAGCAGCAGAAAGCCCTGTCTGCATACGGATACTCTTCACTGCAGCCTGACTACGGACAGTTTCTTGTCGGAGGAATGCCAAAGCAGGGACAGAGCCTTGATGAACTGAGGGAACTTCTTCTTGCGGAAGTTGCAAAATTGCGCAGCGGAGACTTTGACGAGGCTCTTGTGCAGTCTACTATAAACAACTACAATCTCGGTATCCAGAAGATGCTGGAAGACAATCAGGACCGTGCAATGATGTATGTGCAGTCTTTCATCAATGGAGCCGACTGGAAAGACCAGATAAGGTCAATTGACAGAATTGCAGAAATCACAAAAGCGGACATCGTGGAATGGGCAAACAGGTATCTCGGTCCTGAGAGCTATGCAGTTGTCTACAAGAAAACAGGTACAGATGCCTCTGAGCAGAAGATTGCAGCTCCGAAGATTACTCCGATAGTGATGAACCGTGACATCCAGAGTGCTTTCCTCACAGAAATACAGAATTCTGAAGTAACGCCTATTGAGCCTGTGTTCGTGGACTACAGCAAAGACATGTCCGTATTTGCAGCATGCGAAGGAATTGACGTGCTCTACAAAAAGAACACGGTCAATGACATCGCTTCAGTTTCCTATATATTCGAAACCGGTACAGAGAACGACCCGGCACTCAATCTGGCATTCAACTACATAAGCTACCTCGGCACTCCGACAATGAGCGCAGAAGAGATTGCGTCGAAGATGTATTCTCTCGCCTGCTCTTTTTCAACAGGCTCAGGTGCCAACACTTCACGTGTTTCAGTCAATGGACTCAGCGAAAACATTCCTGAGGCAATTGACATTGTAGAAGACCTGATTGCGAATGCCGTTCCTGACGAGAACATACTTGCCAATCTTAAAGCTGACATGCTCAAGAGCCGTGCAGATTCAAAATTAAGGCAGCGCAGCTGTTTCAGTGCACTCCAGCGTTATATAATCTATGGCCCTGACTTCATAAAGCGCACAACTCTTCCTGACAGCCGTCTCAAGTCAATTACATCGGAGGAACTTCTTTCAAAGGTCCGTTCCCTCATGGGAAAACAGCATGAAGTGCTGTACTACGGCCCGGAAAAAGAAGCTGCCGTTGCAGAAATCCTTGCCGGGCACCACTGCCGTGAAGGCCTTGAGAACCTTGCAAGAACAAGAACTCCGGCCAGAAGCACTGACAAGCCGGCGGTATACATAGCACCTTATGATGCAAAACAGCTTTATTATATCCAGTATTCAAACAGAGGCGAGAAATTCGATTTGTCGGCAGATGCGGAAATCGAACTTTACAACGGATACTTCGGCGGAGGAATGAATGCTATCGTGTTCCAGGAAATGCGTGAGGCACGCGGACTGGCATATACGGCGTACACAACTCTCAGCAGCCCTGGATTCAAGGATGACACTTACTATTATCTTGCATTCATTGCCACACAGAACGACAAGATGAAACAGGCCATAGAGGCTTTTGACGACATCATAAACAACATGCCGGAATCCGAGAATGCATTTGACATTGCCAAGGAGTCCCTGATATCCCGTCTGCGCACGGAAAGGACAACAGGTTATGATGTTCTCTGGAGCTATCTTGACAACAGGGATCTTGGTCTTGAGGAGTCACGTGACAGGGCTATCTTCGAAAATATTCAGGACATGACTCTTGAAGATGTAAAGGCTGCACAGGAAAAGTGGGTCAAAGGACGCCAGTACATATATGGCATCCTCGGTGACGAGAAAGATATCGACATGGCCTATCTGAGAACCTTAGGCCCGGTAAACAGGCTGACTCTTGAGGATATTTTCGGATATTAGAAACTGTTTAAAAACCTTCCTGGTCCTTGAACATCAAATATCTTCGTGTAAATTGAAGATTTGAAAGTAATTCCCGACCAGGGCATAAATCAAGGGGCTTGACTTTAAAGCATCAGTCAAGCCCCTTTTCTTATTTGCAGAATTTTCAGCCACTCAGGCTATCAGGACATTTTCTTCAGTATATCGCCCTGCTCTGCAATCAATCCGAAAAAGAAGACGAAAAAGTACGGAAGACTCCGTTGGCACGGTAATGAGGGACATAAATCGACTCAATTTCCGGCACCGCAGACTGGAAAACACCTTCCTGAACCACAAAGAACGTCTCTTCAATTTCAGAATTTTCTTCAGGGAACATATCAAACCAATATAAAGTCCGGTCCTTCTTGACCTCACGATAAGCGGAAGGAGACCATTGCAATCTGCCGGCAGCCAAAGGCCTGAACCAGCCTCCGGTCCAGCCAGAAAGCTGCCTCTGGGGACGCAGGCAAGCCGGACGCGGAACAGACACAAGCACAAAACTCCTGTTTTCTTCGTTCCAGAATGAATATTTTGCGGTTATCTTTTCTCCGGCATGCACCGAATCACCGTCATTCAGTCTTACCTGTTCATTACCGTCAGCTCCTCCAATACGGTAATATTCTGCCGAAATTCTGAAACCGTTCCCAAAGGCTGCAATATCAGCAAACGGTTTGCGATACCTTTTCTTCAATACAATAATCCTTGCGCCTTTCACTTCGTCTGTACCGTCATACACAGAAGCAGCAGCCTCAACAAACCCAGGATCACCGTTCCAATGCTGCGACTCTTTCTGAATCATTATCCACAATCTTATCCCGTCGGCAATCTCAGAAAGCTGCCCGCTGTCATCTTTTCCGGAAGCGGCGAGGTCGCGCAGCAAATCGCAAATTGCAGAATGCGCATAAGCCTCACTCTCAAGC